>JADFWA010000228.1 GCA_015222855.1 Pseudomonadota bacterium
GTTCCCTGCCAGGGCTGCAAACGATGCGACGAGTGTTGTCTTCCCGGTGCCGCCTTTTCCGCTTATGATGGTTATCTGCTTCATAATTCCCGCCTGATGCCATCGATCATTCCTGCAAACCGACTCTTCCACGCAGGGATCGCATTCACGAATGGCATGCCTTCCGAATAATACTCTGCGATCTTCTTATCATAAGGAATCTCAAGCAAGAGCGGAATTCCTTCTTCTTTGCAGTAGTCATAGACCTTCCGATCCCCGATTCCAGCTTTATTTATGACCACGCCATAAGGGATCTTCAGCACCCTGAGCACCTCTACTATCAGTTTCAAGTCGTACAACCCAAACGGCGTTGGCTCTGTCACAAGAATGCAGTAGTCACTGCCCGTCATCGCTGCAATCACAGGACATGCGGTTCCAGGGGGAGCATCAACAATCACGGTTTTTTCCGGATTGATCTCCTCTTTGACATGGTCTATCAGGGGTGCTGCCATGATCTCACCGATATTCAGCAGCCCATACACGAGTTCTATGTTGTCGCCACTTCTCCCCTTCCTGACAACGCCGATCTCCCTTGGCTCCTCGCTGATCGCATCCCGCGGGCAGACCATGGAGCATAAACCGCAGCCATGGCACAGTTCAGGAAAAACCATGACCCGTGTCGGGAGCACGACAATGGCGTTATACTCACATGCGGACGCACATTTCCCACAGTAATCGCATAAATCGTGATCGACCGCGGGCATAAGTGTACATGCTGACTTTACATCCTCTATCTCCGGTTTGAGGAAAATATGCGCATTCGGTTCTTCGACATCGCAATCCAGTAACTGTACATTCGAGAGCGACAATGCAAGATTTACAGCTAGCGTGGTCTTTCCCGTGCCGCCCTTTCCGCTTGCTATTGATATGATCATTGTTGGCTTATCTCACTCAAGTTTGCCTATTCGATCTCAATTCGCGATAATCCTGAATCGCTTCCTATTTCGTAACTATTCAGCACAGTACAAAAGACTGTCATTCCGGCAGGATTTTAGCCGGAATCCAGAGTTTAGATGACAGAAAGACTGGATCCCCGATAGCAGCACTCGGGGATGACAGGCGTTTTTTCTCCTGATCTGATAATGCTGAACAGTTATCCTATTTCTTCAGTTCTTCCAGTTTTGCCTTGATCTCTTCCAGCTGACTTTCCAGGGCTTGTATCTCTTCATCCCTTGTCCGTACAGGTGGGGCTGGCGCTGTGGGTGTTGCCGGAGCTCCAATACCTATGCCCATACCTCGTCCCATACCTCGTCCCATACCTCGTCCCATGCCGCGACCGACACCTCCGCGACCGACAGCTCTGCCACCACCCATTCCGGCAGCTGCGCCAGCACCGCCGAGTCCGGAATACTCGGGAACAGTTGGACTCGTGGTCTGCGAAAGCCCGCCGCTCTTGTACCGCTCGACTGCATCGCGGACGGTGCCGCCTGCGCCCGTCACCATCTCGATTCCGGCAGCGGTGAGTGTCTGGACCGCATTCGGTCCCAGGTTTCCGGTGACAACGGCGCTGACGCCTTTGCCGGAAACGGTCTGCGCTGCCTGTATTCCTGCACCGCCTGAGGCGCCGATGCTCGGGTTCGGCATCGCCTCATACTCCATCGTTTCCGAGTCCACGATCACGAAATACTGGCATCGCCCGAATCTCGGGTCTACGGGCGCATCCAGGGTTGGTCCCGTTGATGTTACGCATATCTTCATTTTTATCACTCTCCTTTCACAGTGTTGAACTGGTAACCGGGGTCGGACAAAGCTAACCACCTGTAATCATATGAATTCCCAGGAAAAAACAGCGTATTTTGACCCTATGGGCCGATTTTTGATGCCAAAATCAGGCCCATAGCCGCTTAATCCTTCGCTCAGCATAAATATACCATCTTGTCTGCCGATTTCACGATTTTTCATTTTGAACTGTCCTTGAACCCTCCGCACGAAATCTTCACTGCCGACAGCGATGCTCTCGGTCCATCCACCCTCACGTTCTGAGCCATCCAATGCAAGCGCGTCCTCAATCCTCTGCCTATGCTGCTGCCTCAGTCCGGCCTGACTGTTCAATTCGAGAAGATCCCGCAGGGCCTTCAGATCAATAACCGTATTGCGACGCCATCATGTTTGACGGTCACAGCAATCCGAGAAAGATCCCTATCGCTTCAGTAGGAATAAGCCAATACGAATAAGATCCATCCACTCAAACTCTTATGTTATTTATTCCCTCTTCTCACGCTTAAGAAATGACCACAAAAATAATTTATTACAAATAATTCTCGATAAATCAAGTCTAGTTATTATTAATCTAAATAATATTTTTTTAACTTGAATTCTCTAACATTAAAGCCATTTCAACGGATCTTTACCAAGGAAAAATACGACATCTTAAACCCGACCCAAGGAGGACAATCGTGAAAATCAAAACAAAAATTATCATATCGATCGTAGCGCTTGTCATTTTTACAGCGGCCTCGGTTCTGGGAATTGCCTTTTACCAAAAGGGCCAATTGAGTACGAAAATAGGTTCTGAAATTGATAGCCTCGCTCAGAAAGATGCTGACAGTATCGCTCGTGATGTTTATCTGATGTGCCGAGCGGCACAGGAATCCGTACAACTGATGGTTGATGCCGGTCTTGAAGTTGCCAGGGATGTTTTACATAGCTCCGGAGATGTCGGTCTGGCCGATGAAACGGTGGAGTGGAAAGCGGTCAATCAGTATACCAAACAGTCTGAGGCCATTCAGCTGCCTAAAATGATGGTTGGTTCAAGCTGGCTGGGAAATAATCGACAAATGAGTATCAAAACCCCGGTGGTGGATAAAGTCAAAGAAATGGTCGGCGGCACGGTCACTATCTTCCAGAAGATGAATCAAGATGGCGATATGCTCAGGATCGCAACAAACGTAGAAAAACTGGATGGCACGCGTGCCGTTGGAACTTTTATCCCTAAAACCAACCCGGATGGCAAACCCAATCCCGTTGTTTCAAAAGTATTGAAGGGAGAAACCTTCCGTGGTCGGGCCTTTGTCGTTAATGCCTGGTACATTACTGCTTACGAGCCCATCTGGGATACGGCACATAACAATGTCATCGGAATTCTGTATGTTGGCGTGAAGCAGGAGAATGTAAAAAGTTTACGTAAAGGAATCATGGACATCACTGTGGGTAAAACCGGCCACGTTACCGTCTATGGTGGAAAGGGGAATCAAAAAGGCACCTACATCATCTCAAAAAATGGGCAGTACGATGGAAAAAACGCCCTCGATGCCAAAGTTAATACCGGGAATCCGGCTATCCAAAATATCATCAATAAAGGTTTAGCTTTAGAAGCCAAAGTGAATTCAGGGA
>JADFWA010000229.1 GCA_015222855.1 Pseudomonadota bacterium
AGCGATCTCGCCAGGATAAGCACACTTGAGATCGCAAAGATCCAGACATCTAAAGACGGCACCAGGAAGATACTCTTTAAACTGGAGGATGGTAATTTTATTGAAAGCGTTCTTATGCCCGGGAATAAACACTGGACGTTGTGCGTATCCACGCAGGTTGGTTGCCGGATGGGGTGCAAGTTCTGCCTTACAGGCAAGTCCGGTTTTAAAAGGGATCTTCTTCCTTCCGAAATAACCGGTCAGATTACAACGCTTCGCTTCGACACTTCTCTTGGGGATAATATCAAAACCATCGTTCTGATGGGGATGGGAGAACCTCTGGAGAATTATGATAATACCATTAAAGCGATAAGGATCATCACCTCCGATTATGGTCTGGCCTTTTCGAACAGAAGGATCACCCTGTCCACCTGCGGAATTGCGCCCAGAATTTATCAATTAGGGCGTGAAGTGAGTGTCAACCTTGCCGTGTCATTGAATGCCCCCAGTGATGAGACCAGAAGCTTCCTTATGCCGATCAACAAAAAATACCCCCTTGAAGCGCTTATCAAGGCATGCAGGGAGTATCCGATGCCGAGACGCAGGAGGCTTACCTTTGAATATATTCTGATAGAAGGTGTAAATGCCTCAGTGGAGGATGCCAAAAGGTTGGCCGGCCTGCTTCGTGGGGTACGCTGCAAGCTCAATCTCATCCCATTTAACGAATGCCCCGAATTACCGTTCAAGACACCCGGAGAGAAAGAAATCGAGGCTTTTCGGAGTGTCCTCATCAAGCATAATTTTACCGCCACCGTTCGCGCAAGCAGGGGGGGAGACATACTCGCCGCCTGCGGACAGTTGAGCGGTCGGATGGATATTTAATATAGTAGATTTCCGGTCAAGGTTCTGGTAAAATTACTTATTCCGAAAGCGCGAAATCACAAAAACACGAATAAAGGAGGGGGAAATGGGTGTTATCGTTGAAAATCCGGATCATGTAGGCAATGTGGATATTGTTGTCGGAATACCTTCGTATAATGAGGCCGATTCTATTTCATTTCCTACCGATGTTGCCAGTCGGGGACTGGTTGACTATTTCCCCAACAAAAAAGCGGTGATTATCAATGTGGACAACAATTCGCAGGACGGAACGAGAGACACCTTTATGAATACCCCGACAAAAGTTCCCAAGATATATATCTCCACGCCGGAAGGGGTAAAGGGAAAAGGGAACAATTTTAAAAACCTGTTTGAAGCGGTCGTTGAACTTAATGCCAAAGCGGTGGTGGTGGTGGACGCGGATTTAAAAAGCATTACCCCTCAATGGATACAATACCTCGGCGAACCGATTTTCGCCGGTTTTAATTATGTTACCCCCATTTATGTCCGCCACAAATATGATGGTTCCATTACCAACCATATCGCTTATCCTCTGCTGAGAACCCTTTTCGGGTTGAGGGTCAGGCAGCCTATCGGGGGAGATTTCGGCTTTTCCGGAAGAATGGCCAGGGCCTTTCTGGCAGAAAAACTCTGGAATGATAATGTCGGCAACTTCGGCATCGATATCTGGATGACCACCGTCGCCATTGCCAGGCGGTTCAGGGTATGCCAGACCTTTCTGGGGTCTCCGAAGAGCCACCGTGCCAAAGATCCGTCCAAGGATTTGGGTCCCATGTTTACGCAGGTGGTTATGACCATTTTTGATCTGATGGTTGATTTTGAATATCTCTGGAAGGATACCACAGAGAGCTGGCCGAGCAGTATCTTCGGCTTTGGCCTCGGTGTGGAGGAGAAGCCTCCATCCGTGAGTGTTAATACGGAGGCTCTTCATAAAAGTTTTACCTCCGGGTTTGAGCGATATGGAACGATATGGAAGAAGATTGTTCCACAACCGGAGTTTATAGAAATTTATAAGCTTAAAAAGACTCCCCGGAATAAATTTTATTACCCGAGTGATCTCTGGGCCAGGATTCTCTTCAGTTTTGCTATTGCTTATCGAAATGGTGAAATTCCCCCGGAGCGGGTTATTGAATCCATGATTCCCTTCTACCATTCTCGAATTTTATCCTTCGTTAATAAAACAAAACAAATGGATATAAAGGAATGTGAAGAATATTTTGAGGGTATCAACAGGGTATTCGAGGATGAAAAGTATTATCTGATAAAGCGCTGGGATGAAGCCCAGAAAAAGCTGGGGCATAAGCTGTTCAAATAATAACGTAACTACTCAAGTATGTAGGGGCGTATAGCAATACGCCCGTACCAAAGGCACAAAATACCAAAGGCACAAAGGCACAAAGAAAAAAACAGAACAGTTTAATTAGTTCAATTGGTTTCATTTGTTTCATCGGTTAACTAATAGAACCAATTAAATCAATAGAACATGTTTACTTTGTGCCTTTGGCGTCTGAGTAGTTACAGGGGATTGCATGAAAGATAATAACAACGAATCAAAGATCGTCGAGGTCTTTACTGATGTTAACGCTCACAGATCAACCGCGGATATCATAAGAAGACATTCGACAAACCAGAATGATGTAAGAGAAATTGCATTTGAGGGACTGAACCTCAAACAGTGCAGGAATATCCTTGATCTTGGCTGCGCTTTCGGCTTTTTTACCGAGGCATTGAAGGGAAAAGTTCATCCTGAGGCTGTTGTTACCGGTGTGGACATTATCGGGAATTACGAGCCTTTATTCCTTAAAGCCTGCCAAAGAGCGGGTGTCAAAGGCTCTTTCCGTTCTTCAGGAGTATCTGTTATAAAGGATTTCAAGGACAGTTCGTTTGATCTCATACTGAGCAGTTATTCGTTGTACTTCTTCCCCGAGATGATACCGGATATATCGAGGATATTAAACAGGGATGGTTTACTTCTTACAATATCTCACGACAAACATAATATGGGGGAGCTTGTACGTTTTGCGAAAGATGCCCTCGGAAGTAACGGGATGTTAAAACAAGACACAAAACTCCCCATTGAAATCTTCATCAGCAGATTTTCCTCTGAAAATGGCCGTGAAATCCTGTCTCCCTGGTTTGAGGACATAAGGGTGATTGACTTCAAAAATTCTCTATTCTTTCAGCCTGATGATATTTCTCCCCTCATTAAATACTTCAGATTTAAATGCCCGTTTCTTCTTTCCGAGACACCCACTGAGGCGCGGACTATTGTGAAACTGTTTGAAAACTACCTTCAGGAATCTTTTCACTATTCCCGGAATGGTTTTAAGATTTCAAAGGGCGATACTATCTTTGTCTGTTCGAAACCTTCATATGGAAGAGGCGCTCAGTGAAGCAAGGGAAAAGACTATTCTGTCCATATTGCGGAAACAGGATTACAAAAGAGTATGAAGAGGATATTCTTCGGGACTTTTGTGAAATCTGCAGCGTCTTTTTTTACGATAATCCCCTGCCCGTTATTTCAGCTATACTTGAGGAAGACCGGAAGATTCTCCTCGTCAAGAGGGGGAATAAACCTTACAAAGGGAAATGGTGTCTTCCCTCGGGTTTTGCTGAAACTGATGAAAGTATTGAAGATGCGGCGCTAAGGGAACTGGAAGAGGAGACGGGGATAAAAGGGAGGATAGTAAGCCTTGTTGATGTGGATTCCTGCAGCAATTATTTTTACGGGGATCTTATTTTCCTGACGTTTGAAGTGATACGAATCGGAGGTGAACTTTCGCCGGGCAGTGATACGGTTGGAGTAAAATATTATCCTGTTGATAAGACGCCCCGTCTTGCATTCGGTTCAAACACGAAGGCGATTAATGCTTATATTAAAAACAAATCAGATTACTGGGCCATTGTCGATTCATTCGCACTTGCCGTAGATGAGAGTCAATCCCTGGAGAAAAAGAAAGCCCTCCTTTCCAATAGACTTGTTGATGTGATTCAGGAAAACGCGGGAACCATTGTCCATAATTGGCTGAAAGATATTACAACAAACAGGTCAACTCCCAAGTATCAATCTTTTGATAAAGGGAAGCTCTTTGAAAGATCCCATATAATTCTATCACAATTCAGTAAATGGCTTGGAGGAGTTTACACGGATAAGGATGTAAGAGATTACTATATTGGGCTTGGGAAAGAAAAGAGAAAAGAGAAATTTAAATTGCATGAGGTTTTGAGTGCCTTGAGTTTGTTACGAAAGCACATCTGGGAGTTTGCCCTCTCTCATGGTATTTCGAAAAAAACCCTTGATATTTATATGGCTTTTGAGCTTGACAGGAGAATTATGATATTCTTTGACAGGGTGACATTTTACACGACACAAGGCTACCTGGACAAACCCAAATCTTGAGGCACAGAGGCACATAGAGATATCAAATATCAAAATGCAAAATTTAAAAGTAAAATGATTTTTAATTTTGATATTTGATATTTAAATTTTCTTCTTCCTTTGTGCTTCTACCACATATGCAAAATCTATTTACTGAATAATTCATGAAAAATGTTTCAAATTTGCCCCCATTTGTCCGGTTTGCGTTAATTCCCCTTTTTCTCTTAATAACCTCAGGGTGTGCCTCCAAAGAAAAACTGTACTATGCTGCCCCCGGCCTTCTTCCGGAAACAGAGCAAAATATGAAGACCGCCGGTTTCTGGATCAGTCACCACCCTTTCCCGGACAAAATAATTCTCACCAAAAAAGAAATAAGGACACTGAATCTGCATATTGAGGATGAGTTGGAATTAACGAAAGATATTACGAAGATTCCTTCTCCATTTTCGGATGAGGAACTGCTTCTCTCCCTGGAAGAATCTATAAATCGTTTTCACAAAGAAAAACTTTATCTGAAAGACGGCAGCAGAGTCCCCCCGCTTTTTTATAGAAAAATGAAAGAAAATATGAACCTTGACAGGATTCCTTCTAAGGCAAAAATACGGTTTGGCCTTATTGTTCATTATGCCGACCAGCGCGTTTTCCCCACGAAAGAAGGTCTGTACGCTAAACCGAAGGATATTGACTTTGATGAACTGCAGAACAGCGCCCTCGATATCGGGACACCTTTGGCTGTTTTGCATACAAGTTCAGACGGCAGATGGTATTATGTTATTGATCCACTGGATTCCGGCTGGGTGGAGGTGGAGAGGGTTGCATTATGCAGTTTGGAAGAATTGAAAGAGTTTATTAACTCACCATCCTTCGTAGTGATTACGAAATCAAAAGCGGCAGTTTTCCTGAATTCCTCCATGACTGAATATCATGATTATATGAGAATGGGGGTAAAGCTTCCTCTCTACAAAAGAACGGGTTCCGGGATAGTTCAGGTCATTCTGCCCTTTCGCGAAACAGATGGAACGCTGTCTCATAAAACAGGTTATATTAGAAAAGAAGAGATTAATAGAGGATATCTGTCTTATACCGCGCGCATCATTCTTCAACAGGCCTTTGAGCTGCTCAATGAGCCCTATGGCTGGGGAGGAATGTACGGTGAGCAGGATTGTTCCCGGTTTATCCAGGAAGTCTTTGCAACTGTCGGGATATTTTTACCGAGAAACTCTTCAAAACAGGCTCAGGTCGGTTTTTTGGTGGGTGAATATTCAGGAGATACACCGGAAGAGATTAAACTTGAAACTCTTGCCGGGGAAGCGATCGGCGGAATTACGCTCTTGAAATTGAGAGGTCATATAATGTTGTTTCTTGGGACGGTGAATGGTCGCCCCTATGCGATTCATGATATTTGGGCTTACAGAGATAAAGCCTGGTGGGGGGATATCGTTCGTGTAGTAAACCGCGTAGCCGTAACGGACCTTTCATTGGGAAAAGGTTCGAAAAAAGGATCTCTTCTCGAAAGGCTGTATATAATCCTGTCTCTTATACACATCTGACGCTGCCGACGAA
>JADFWA010000230.1 GCA_015222855.1 Pseudomonadota bacterium
CTGAAAGCCATACCGAGAACGGAATCTGACAATGTTTTGTGTAACAGCATCTGCTACCTCCTGTTTTACTTTCAAACACCGTTCCTGTGACGAGGCGGACTCCCTTCGGTCGTGCTTCCATAAAATATGGGGTAAAAAGGCCGGTCAAGGATTCGAGGGAACCGAGAACCCGAAGGGCTTGTCCTTTACAGGGAGGAGCAGGAAGGTACAATGAAAAAAGCAGGAGGAAAGGGGCTGCAAAAAAAGAATCCTTTTTATAAAATATGAAAGTCTTACGATTGCAAGTAAAGCTATCAGGAGTGAACATCGTGTCCCATCGGCGTAACCCCACACCTTTACCCCAGCCATCCGTTGTTCAAATAACTTTTTTCATCCATGAAGAACTGATCGACGGCTACCTGTACCAGTACGATGAATACGGGGATGTTATCTTTGAATCGGACAAAGAGGGACTGGTAACACGCTACCAATACGACAACCTCGATCGCCTGCACCAGATCTGGTACCCGGTACAGCAGGGAGCCAAGAACCGGGCAGCGGTGAAAGAGAGGAAAGACCTCGGTTTGCACAATAATGAAGAAGCAGACATAGACTACCTAGAATCCCTGACCGATATCGGTGGAATCGAAGACGCCCTCATAACCAACTACCGGGAAGTCTTCGGAGACTGGACAAACAGAACAGGGCCCTTTTTGAACGGTAACTTCCATTACGAACGGATCGACTACGACATCCTCGGACGGCGCGCTGTCAAAACCAATGAGTTTGGAAGCATCCGCTATGCCTACGACCATCAAGACCGCTTACTTCGTGCCGGAAACAGGGCTTATGATTACGACGCGGACGGCAACCGGACAAGGGAATACTTCACCGATCAGGCCTGGAGCGTGGATGACACAGGGCTGAACCTCTATGTAACCGAAAACAACCTGAACAACCCCGGAAACGGAAACGGGCTTGGAATCGGCCAACTGAACGGCAACGACCCGGACCCGCACAGCACGCAGCAGGAAACCTGGAGTGAGTTTATCTACCGGGCCGATAACAGGATGGTGGAGTACACGGACAGCCAGGGTGAACAATGGGAATACCGATACGATTCCTTCGGCAGAAGATACGAAAAGGAACGCTTCGGTTCCGCTCACCCTGAAAAAGATGTATGGCGGGATGACCAGATCTGGTACGTGGGATTGACTCATAATATCCTCGCGGAATATACGGATATTGAATATTGGAACGACAAAACCATTCAAACAGGCCTTGAGTATCTGATCGGCCCCGGCGGAAGGGCCTACGGCGCGCATGAGCGATACACACGAAACGGCCACGAATGGAGCCCCTCCAGCTGGAAGAATCGAAGGTACTACCATTATGACCGGCTGGGATCAGCAACTGCCATCAGCCTGGATAAACCCGGTGTAGCAGGTGAATCCTTCAACTACGGCCCATTTGGGGATGTCCTCGATGGCGAACACCGCTGGGGCTGGGATTATAACGGCAACCACCACATGGGCTTTGACTCGGTAGGCTTTACCGGCTACCGGATCGATGCCGAGAGCGGGTTGTATCACGCGCCTTTCAGGGAGTATGATCCGCTGGTTGCCAGTTGGACAACCTCTGACCCGATTAAGAGCGGTGAGTTGTGGTATGCTTACTGTAGTAACAACCCGGTCCGGTTCATAGATCCGTTGGGGCTTGATAAATGTACTGCATGTGGGCAAGGATCCATAGATACAACAGGATTGGTTGATGAAGGTGTCCAAACCAAATTTCATATATGGGAAGCTAGTTTTGTAGAAGCAAGTGTTAGTTATGTAGCTGCTCCGCTTGTTGGTGGAATCGGTGAATTAATGGGTAGTGCCCTTGTGCATTTTAAAAACAGAGGAACAGGGGAATCCTTTGAAGCTGTCTATAGCTTTAAGCTTACATCCGTTGAAGGTGCAGCAGCGATGATTGGTAGTACTATTGAGTTTGGAGCTGTTACTGCTGAGTTCCCAGCTTCTACAACCCCTAACCAAATCGCTGAATCATATAGAGGTGAATTTCTTATTAGAAATCTTAGTCTTCCAATTGGTTTAGTACTTGGAATTAGTGCTAGCTATATTACAAGTGATATGTGGGAAGGGTATTCGCTTGGTGGAGGTATTGGTACGGGAGGAGGATATTCAGAACAAGTTACTGATTATACACTCATACCGGAGTCGATAACGCCTTTAATTAAACCCTCAACTAATTGTTTTAGCCCGGAAGAGATTGAAAGCATAGTTAGAACATATAGTGGACATAGATAGATATGTTAGAAAAGAAGAATGATTTTGCAAAGAATAAGTATATCATAATAGCAGTTGTTCTTGCTGTAGTAGTAATTTCTTTATCTCAGTTTATCTTGAAAAATCAAGGATCAAAAGACTATAGCGAATTCACTGAGAAATGTGATTTTGATAGAATAGAAGTAATTTCTATAAAAGAGAAGGAGATAAAGACCACAATTACTGACAAACGAATAATCTGTGCTCTTTGGGAATTAGTAAAAAATGCTAAATCACCAGGGCACAGACAGAAAAAGCTATATGACTACAGTCTTCATTTATATTTCTA
>JADFWA010000231.1 GCA_015222855.1 Pseudomonadota bacterium
ACCACACAATTCCGGCGTGGAATTTTCTGGATGTGAAGGAATAATAAATGTTCGTCAGGGTTGCCGTAAATATACCAACGGATAAGGCTTTCGTGTATTCCGTTCCGGAGGAGCTTGAAAGGGAAGTCACCATGGGCAAGCGGGTACTCGTGCCGCTGGGGAACAGGAGAATAGCCGGCTATATACTTGAATCAACCGGTGTGGATGACAGGGAGGATATCAAAGACATAATAGAAGTATTGGATAAGGAGCCGCTCTTTAACGAAGACGATCTCAAGTTTTACCAGTGGGCATCCGGTTATTACATACATCAACTCGGGAGATTGCTCGGGAATGTTCTCCCAGGCGGGGTAGATATAAAGGCAAAGACAGAGAAGATAATAACCCTGTGCCGCGATGATGCTGCCGATGTAAAATTGACGGAAAAACAGAAAAAAATCTCCGATTTCATCAGCCAGCACGGTGAAACCCCCATTTCCCTCCTGCGCCGGGAATTTAAAGATCCTTCATCTGTTATCCGCAGCCTGGAAAAGAAAGGGGTTGTCAGCATATCCGAAAGAGAGGTTTACAGACGTCCCAAGCGTGGTCTTGATATCGGAGCAGATGATACGGGGTTGATCCTCAACAAGGAACAGGAGGTTGCCCTCAAGGAAATCACCTCCGGCATAATATCAGGAAAATTTTCACCCTGTCTCCTTCATGGTGTTACCGGAAGCGGGAAAACGGAGGTTTATCTTAACGCCATTGCGGAAACACTCAGGTTAAATGGGGGCATTATCTGCCTTGTTCCTGAAATAGCCCTTACGCCGCAACTGCTGAGCAGATTTAACAGGAGGTTTAAGGATGATGAAATAACCGTTCTCCACAGCGGAATTTCGAGGAGCGCGAGATATGACCAGTGGAGGAGGATACAAAGAGGTGAGGCAAGGATTGTTGTCGGCGCCAGATCGGCCATATTCGCGCCGGTAAGGAATTTGAGGTTGATAATAGTTGATGAAGAGCATGATACATCCTACAAGCAGGATGACCGTGTACGATATAATGCCCGTGATTTAGCGGTAATCAGGGCAAAACTGAATTCCGCGGCCGTTGTACTGGGTTCCGCTACGCCGGGGATCCAGACTTATTTCAATATAAAGGAAAAACAATACAAATATCTGAGTTTGCCCAAAAGGGTGGATGATAAGCCTATGCCGCAGGTTGAGATAATTGACATGAAAGATAAAAGAGATGAAAGCGGCGGAGTTCCAATCATCTCGCGACCCCTCAGGAATGCAATTCAGGATACACTTGAAAGCGGAAAACAGTCGCTTCTCTTTTTAAACAGGCGGGGGTTCAACACCTTCCTGTACTGTCTTGACTGCGGCTATGTATTTAAGTGTTTGAATTGCTCCGTTTCAATGACACATCACGCGGGCGCCGGTATTCTCAGGTGCCATTATTGTGATTTCTCTGTAAAGGCTCCCCCATTATGTCCATCCTGTCAGGGGGGAAGGATAAGGAGCTATGGTGTCGGGACGGAAAAGGTGACGGAAGAGGTTTCGATGCTCTTTCCCCAGGCCAGGGTGGAGCGGATGGACAGTGACACCACCGTAAAGAAAGGTGTCCACGAGAAATTGCTAAAGGCCTTGGACAGCGGGGATATTGATATACTTGTGGGTACCCAGATGATTACAAAAGGTCATGACTTTCCGAACGTTACCCTTGTCGGCGTGATATCGGCAGATACCTCCCTCAATATTCCCGACTTCAGGGCGGCGGAGCGAACCTTTCAGCTCATAACCCAGGTTTCGGGAAGAAGCGGGAGGGGAGACTCTCCCGGCAGGGTTATCGTGCAGACCTTCAATCCTCAGCATTATGCCATAGGGCGGGCAAAAGAGCATGACTATTATGGATTTTACGAAGATGAAATATCACTGCGCCGGGAACTTGACTATCCGCCGTTCTCTCGGATGGTGAATCTGCGTATATCGGGTATAAAAAAAGACAGGGTGGCAGAAGACGCCGCAAAGACAGGAGTTCTTGCAAGGAAGCTTTCCGGAAATGAGGTGGAGGTCATAGGCCCCGCAGAGGCCCCCATCGCCAGAATCAAGGGGAGATACAGATGGCATATCCTTCTGAAGGGGAAGAATATAAAGGCGCTCCATACACTCGCCAGGAATGTGGCGGCAAAAACCGGAAGAGACGGTCCTGATATCAAGGTGGATGTGGACCCGGTGAATTTTATGTGATTCGGCTTAAATGTCTCCCTTTTTAAAGGGGGAGAACCTTGGTTCCCTCTCCCCTGAGACTGTGTCGTAATAGGCTGAAATGTCATTCCGAACGAATGTGAGGAATCTTAACATGCTAAATTTATTAAACATTAAGATTTCTCGCTTTGCTCGAAATGACAAAAAAAGGAATTGCGACACAGTCTTCCTGTGGAGGAGAGGGTCAGGGTAAGGGGCAAACCAACTTTTTGTCGGGTTTCGCTTCTCAATCCAACCTACAACTTTATCTTTTGACCTGCCCCCGTTTTCTGCGCCTGTTGCAAATATCAATTTGGATAAAATAGATTTCCCCGGACGCTATTCCGAAAAAGTCTTGACTATCTCGGAATTTATGTCAGAATAGCCGTTATGAAGCGATACCTGACAAAATATATCCAGGAAGATTTGGACAAGAAAATTATACTACTGACCGGACCCAGAC
>JADFWA010000232.1 GCA_015222855.1 Pseudomonadota bacterium
AACTTTAGCTCACTTTAAACTTTAGTTCACTTCAAACTCTTGCAGCGATTCTTCAGGCAGAGCCGGAGAACTCTGACCTGGCCCAAAGGACCAGGTTTTTCAGGGCAAAATAAATGTCTATGTACTGGTAAAAACCTTCTCGATTCTCTCCATGGCCCAGTCGATTTCTTGTTTTGTAATCACCAGGGGCGGCGTAAAACGAATGATGTTATCATGGGTTTCCTTGCAAAGCAGTCCTTGCGTCATCAGCGTTTCACAATACCGGCGCGCTCCGCCGATCCCCGGGATAAATTCCACGGCGAGCATAAGGCCCTTGCCCCGGACTTCCTTTATATGGGAATTTTTAATCTGTGACAACTTAGACAGAAAATACTCCCCCATGGCAGCAGCGTTTTCAATCATGTTCTCTTCAATCAAAACCTTAAGGGCGGTTCTGGCAACGGCACAGGCCAAAGGGTTGCCACCGAAAGTGCTGCCGTGTTCGCCCGGATGCAACACATCCATAACCTCTTTGTTGGAAAGCACCGCAGAAATGGGATAGAATCCCCCGGAAAGCGCTTTTCCGATAAGCGTTAAATCTGCCTCGATACCGTCATGCTGTTCGGCCAGAAATTTGCCCGTCCGGCCCAATCCGGTCTGGATTTCATCCAGGATCAGAACCACGTTATTTTTCTCGCAGATGGACTTGGCCTCCTTTAGAAATCCTGGGGGTGGTATAATTACCCCTGCTTCCCCCTGGATCGGTTCCACCATGAATGCCACGGTGTTGGGGGTTATCGCCGCTTCAAGAGCACTTATATCACCAAAAGGGATAATTTTGAAACCAGGGGTAAAAGGGCCAAACCCATCCCGGGAATGTTCATCCGTGCTGAACCCAACAATGGTAATGGTCCGGCCGTGGAAGTTATTCTCACATACTATGATTTCGGCCTGATCTTTGGTGACGCCTTTTACCTTGTATCCCCACTTGCGGACCGCCTTGATGACCGTCTCAACCGCTTCGGCCCCGCTGTTCATGGGCAAAATCTTGTGAGAATTGGTCAGTACACAGATTTCTTTATAAAGCAGGCCTAATTGATCATTGCGGAACGCACGAGAAGTCAGGGTTAACTTCCGGGACTGTTCGATCATTGCACTCATGATCTTCGGGTGGCAATGTCCCTGGTTGACCGCCGAATAAGCTGAAAGGCAATCCATGTATTTTTTGCCTTCCACATCCCAGACCCAAACTCCTTGACCTCGGTGTAACACCACGTCAAGAGGCTTATAATTGTGAGCCCCGAATTTGTCTTCCAATCTTATGTAATACTGCGGATCCATTTTTACACCTCTCACATTTCTATGGATTTTTTTCAACTACACTGTCAAGACAGATTTCATCAATAACCCATTTTTCCATTTTTCCAAAACCCATTACTCCATCATTCCAATTGTGAGCGAAGCGAACTAATTTGAGTGGGTTTATGCAAATGGGAAAGAGGGCCTTTTTGGGGTGTAAAGTAATCCCAAACCCGGAGCATTTCAAAGATCACGCCCCGGGTCCGGGGGAAAGAGTTATTTCTGCATCGCCTTGTTGAAAATAGCTTCTGTTTTATTGGCCATATCTTCCGCCTTCTGTGCGGAGGCCGCAGCGTCGTCGGCCGCTTTTTCGGCCTGGTCTGCAGCGTTTTCAGCGCGCTGAGCAGCTGAATCAACCTTCTGTGCGCAATCCTGGGCTAACGCCTTGGCATCCTGGGCATCTTGAAGGGCCTGCTGAACCTGATCTTCCAACACCTTCACCTGCTGGGTGGTGGCACAGCTCATAATGGTAGCCGCCACAAACATTGATAATACCAGACACAACAAAACACGTCCATATTTCCGTATAATCATTTAATTTCCTCCTCCGATTCTTATTGTATTAAATAGACATCATGTCGTCAGGAGTCCGACGCTTCCATAGTAGTTGAGGCATCACCTCCTTTCTTCAGGCAACCCACATAAACTGGAACTCCGTTTTGTTTTTGAAGGGCATTTTTAACCGCCCCAAGCGAGACGCTACTCCAAAGGCACATCTTTTTCAATCGAAGCCTGATGTGCGCCGCCATATCCGGTATCCTTCCGTAAATATCCGGATGAACCTCCATGAATATGTTTCCGGCCTGAACACCAATCTTCACCGGCTCATAAATAATTTCAAAGGATGTGCCCACATAAACCTCTTCGAAAAGGAGGGCGATATGTTCAGGGTACAGACGGATGCATCCATGACTGACGAGCCGCCCGATTCCCCAGGGAAAATTGGTCCCATGGATACCATATCCGTCAAGCGACAGTCCTATCCAGTATTTCCCCAAAGGATTGCCCGGTCCCGGAGGGATCGATATGAACCCGTATTTTTGTCTTAGTGACTCTGGAACCACCCATTCGGGGTTCAACTTTCGATCGTTGATCCTGCCGGTGGCTAATGGTGTCTCCCAGCCAACATCTCCGATCCCTATCGGGAATGTTGTCACCATACCGACTTCCGGAAGAAAGTGATACAACCTCAATTCCGGCAGATTAATCACAACTCCATGAAGCTGGGTCGAGGGCAAGATCCATCGGGTCGGGATGTCAATGAAACGTCCGGAATCAGGAATCCATGGATCCATTTCTGGATATAGAAGCTGGATTTCATTGAAGCCCATGCCGAAATTCTTCGCAATGGCCAAAAGGGTTTCTTTGGGAGCGATGGTGTGATGCCGCATACATCCCACAACTGTTTTGCCCGTGCCATAGGAGAAACCACCGGCAATTCCGGTTCGGCAGCCCATAGCCGTGAAAATACTTAATGCAAAAATAACTATCTTAACCATATGAATAAACACCATCAATAATCTTCAATTCAGTCCACAACTATAATTACTAACATGTTACGATGGATATAACAATCCAAAAAATATCTTTTGCCAGGGCAAACGCATTTGAATCCCAATACAGGGAGAACGCTCCACGACGGCGTGTATCTCTTTCCAACCGACTGAAACTTGTGC
>JADFWA010000233.1 GCA_015222855.1 Pseudomonadota bacterium
AAGAGTGGAGGGATTTCAGTATTTACAACCTCATCAATGTTTAGTTTCTTTGATCGAAACTTCTGTTTCCATGTATTACCACAACGATGATTTAGAATCTTGTGGAGGTTTGTGGGGTTCATGCCATACTTTTTACCAAGTTCCTCGAAGCTGCAGTCATCCTCAAGATAAAGCCTTGCTATTTCCTGAATCCTTCTCCTTGCTTCCTCGTCTACGTTCCATCCTAATTTCTTTGTCAAACGTTCTTCCAAAGGGTCTTCTCCCACAGGAAGGATAACCTTTTTTTGCTCTCTCAATCCGGTTGATAATTGATTTGTAAGCTTGTTCTTTGGCAAAAAATTCTGCTACTTCGATTCCCATTCCCAGCATGAACGATGGAAGTGGCTCGTAAAGATTGAATTCCCGAGTCCCAACATAGAATCGGATATTATGATGTTTCAAGATATCAAGATGTTTTTTGCTCTTTCGGTTGTCCCGCGACCATCTGGACATATCGGCAACCATGACAGCATCGAACTTTTGATGTTGTGCATCTTGGATAAGCTCATTCAAGATTTTTCGTTCTTGATCCGGGGTTGCATGTTCCTGTCCGGCATACCATTGATAAACAGTACCATCCAAACTTTCGATAGCTGACTTTAATTGTTTTCTTTGGGTATAAAGGCTTTCTCCTCTCTTTGCCTGACCTTCTGTGCTTACTCGGATAAGAGGGGCAAATCTCAATTTCTTTTCCATATTCAACATCTCCTTACTTTATTATATAATAAAGTCTCGTATGTTTAGAAAAATTTACCTATTAATCTTTTTCTCCTTCTTCGATAGAGGGGGTCGTTTGACCCATATTTTTGTTAAAACCTATTACTTTGGCATCTGCCAAAACCGATTTGGACATCATCCCTCCCCCCTTTGCTCAAACACGGCTTAGACCGCGCCAGAATTGATTCTGAGTGGGTTTCTTGCCTCCCCTTATCCCCTTTTTCTTGGTTTGAGTTGAATTTTTCTTAAGAGGGGTATATATGCCCACCACTCCATTTCCAAAGGGACTTACCCCTCCCCCCCCCTTCTAATATTCAACTTTGATGTCCTGAAGGTTATGTTTCTTTAACCAGTTCCACAATAAAGCAGGGGTACAATCATACTTCATTGCTATATAATTTTTCCGACTTCCGGTCTTCAGTAAAGCTATGATCTCCTCTTTATATGGGTCAAGCTTGCTTTTCCCGGGGCCTTTGGGTCTTCCGAGTTTGACACCCCTTGCCTTTGCCACCTTCAAACCTTCGCTTGTTCTTTTCCGGATTAAATCCCTCTCGATTTCCGAGGCAATACTGAACACCATGGCCATGACCTTTGACTGGATTGACCCGTTCAAATCCCAACCGTTCTTCACGTCATAAACGGCTATCTCCTTTTCCTTTGCAATGCTGAGTATCTCCATTATCTCAACCATTTTATTAAATAATAAAATGGAGGTGTAGGGCACCTTTTCTTTTCCTGATAAGGTAGCAATCCCAATGGCAGGGTGGCGGGAGATACCCCTTCTGATAAGTTATGTAATGCCCGTCCGCATACAGCGTGCCGCTGTTATATCTGATACTTCCTTCCCGTCTAACGTCCTCGCCACTGTCCAGAAATGGGCAAGGAATAATTTCACTGTATTGTTTTCAGCCTTTCTATTTGTCTTTTCGCTTCTGCCAACTGCTTCCTTGTGTCTCCGTGTGCTTCTACTTCTCGCAGATAAAGTGTCTCGTAATCAACGGCGGGTGCTTTGGCCTTTGGCGGCAGAGAATACTTTTGTATTATACTTTCTATCTCGTCCTGCCTGATGGGTGTCTTAAGCTTCCCTTGAGCTTTCTCGATTTCCTGAAAGACCTTTTTTTCGTTTCTCGCTCCGCATTTCCGATATACTTTCGCCACAAGACCAACGCCATATTTCTTTGTTTCTTCCGGATAGTGAGTAAAGGCCCGCTCTGATTCAAAAAACGTGTTTTCTCTCATGTTGTACTGGCCTGCGAGATAGTTGGCAAAGTCGCTCTTTCGGTACAGCGGATTTTCCTTGTACCGCTCCGTGTCTTTCAGATAAGAAAGCGCGCGTACCATGTCCCTTTGGGCTTTGATTGACAGATATTTGTTCTCTTTGATTTCGCCGCTTTCAATCTCCCCAATCTTCTTTCCGTCATACCTCTTCTTCAATTGTTCTTTTGTCATTTTCTCTGACCTCCTTAAGTTTTGTTTTTCGCAATATTTTCATGGCCCACATAATTCTTAATGCTTTTCACACCTTTTTCAAATTCCCCCCTTCATTATTATTA
>JADFWA010000234.1 GCA_015222855.1 Pseudomonadota bacterium
CCGACTTTCGTCGGCAGCGTCAGATGTGTATAAGAGACAGCATCACACCGTTCGAGGCATTGCGCGCCATCACTGCGGATGCCGCCTGGCAGAACTTCGAGGAAGACCGCAAGGGTACATTGGAAGCAGGAAAACTGGCGGATTTGGTCGTCCTTTCGGAAGATCCTTTGACCATCGATCCTATTAAAATCAAAGATATTCAAGTGCTGGAAACGATCAAAGAAGGCAACACAATTTACTTGGCAAAGGGATGAGGGGGTCAGGTCATTGAAGTATTTTAGCAGAGCTTGAACCGAAGCCATGCAGAGGGAGGAAAGAAGAATTACGGATCATCTACTCTGAGCTTATCCAGCACATGCTGGAACAATTGTTTGGTTTGTTCATCTTTTTCATCTTCAATTGCCTGTTTCAGATCATCCGTCGCCATGAAATAATCCAGATCCCCTATGAATTTCGCCGCTGCTCTCCGGACGGCAAGTTCGCTGTCTCGTAACAGTCCTTTTAACCACCGGGGGAATTTTCTTGATCCCATCTCGGCCAGTTCTTTCATGGCATCCAGCTTGGCTGATCTGTCCTTTGCGACCAGTTTTTTCAATAGGATGGACTCTTTTTTCAGCCATTCCTGATCGAACAAGATTTCCCTTTTGAATTTTTCGGGTTTCACAAAATAAGGGAGGTAGTCTATGGCTTTCCGCCCCGCGGTCCAGCGTACGCTTTTGGGGACCAGCCAGCGGAGACCGGGAGTCGATTCGGGATGACCAGCGCACAGGACAACTTTTCCCTTTCCTTTTTGAGCTCGAAGCAAAAAAGTGGATCCGGGCATAATACCTGACGGCGCATCATTCTCCGTGTGCACATCAGACTGAAATACTGCAAGTGTTTCATAATCTTGGATATGGGGATTCCTTCCCGGTGCCAGCAGAGGTCCATCATGATAATAGGAGAAAAAAGCGCTTTTTCCGCCCAATTCTGGTAAAAAACCCTTTCCTTTTTCTGTCAGCTTTACTTCCACCAGACCTTCGCCCCGGGAATAATGTTCTCGGTCAAGAACCCTGGCATCTGCCATATGGAGACACCATTCATATCCGGGATGGTCGGACCCGAGATAGGCCCCGGCACACAGTCCCAGAAAGCCGCCTCCATTGTTGATAAATTCCGTTACTTTGCTGCGGCCTCTTACGCCCAGACTGCTGGCCTGGCGGCTTCCGCTTCCTCCAGGAAAAACAACTGCATCCAGGCCGTCAAGGATACCATTTGCGATATCCGGACCGGTGATCCTGACTGGCTCCATACCGGGATCGATATTTAAAGCGTCTACCGCTTCCCGGATGCATATTTCTGATGTACCAAAATCGGCAAAAACTCCAACACGAACGATATTATTGAATACTGAGAAGCCGCGCTCGACTTTTTGAATGGTCCTCATCGCCAGAGATGCCATGGATCGGTGAAAATCCAGAACATCTTCAGCTTTGGGGTAGTTTTGGCGCCATGCTGTAAGAATGTTGTCGGTTTGATCAAAAATAAGATCTTCGGCAGGAAAAGTCAGGGACCAGATCTTTTTTAAATTATCCGTTATCAAATAGCGTTTTTTACGTCCGAAATCATAATAATTACCCTGTTTTATTTTCAGTACAGAAGTGCACAGAGGGCTGAATCTTTCGCCGTCCAATTCGGGCGCTGGACCTTCGGATATGACCCAGTTGGGAACAGCAATGGAAAAAATGGGTTCACCCAATATGGCCCAGAATGTTGTAAAAGAAGGATTCTCGTTTGATTTAACACCGTGAAACAATGCTGTTGATGCGGTTGAAAAACGGTTGATGGTACTGAATGTATTGATGGTTCCCCTTGGATGATCCACCTTTTTTCCCTTAACTGGAAGAGTATAGGGTTTGCCGTGCTCATCGGACAGGTCCCGACAGATCGAGCGTAAAATATTCCGATAGCTCAGTTTGTTTTTGGTGGCGGCTTCTTTCCAGAGATGCTCTCCTCTTTTATAACGGATCATCCCTCCGTCACCGCCTCCGGTTCTGGTGAAATTGCTTCGGATGATGTATCCCATAGGTGCTGTGTCCGAATCGTTGGCATCAAATTTTGTGAAGGAATGGTTTCCTGTTTCAAAAATGGCAGCTCCACCAAAAGCATCTATCACTCCAAAATTGGAAAAGGTTGTTCTGCCTGCGACATTTGTCTTTATAAGCAATATTTCAAAATCATTTACGGTCACACAGTTCTGAAGTGCCTCTTTCATGATCGCACCGTTTCCCAATCCGGTTTTTGAATGGCCTTTTTGGTCATTTGATGCTGCATTCATGATGCAGAATCCCATTTCATTGACACCGGCCCATGCAAGAAGAGGGTATCCTGCGCTGACCAGCGCCATATACTTGAATCGCCCATCCGTAAAATAGTTAATCTCATTGTCCAGCACAGTGGTATCACGATTTTTCCACATAATGGGACGTCCATCATTGGTTGCTTTTCCGGTGGCGACTCCAACCGTACATTCTTCCCAATGTTCCTGGGAAAAGACGATTGAGGTTAAAAGCAGGAGAAAAGTCAGAGAAAAAAAGATCTTTTTTTTCATGTTGTTATCTCCGTTATCCTGAAGATGATCCGAAACC
>JADFWA010000019.1 GCA_015222855.1 Pseudomonadota bacterium
AGGAATACATTGAGTATTTTGAGGATTAAAATCTGAACCTGACGCAGAGATTGCGGAAAATAGCCATTCTCGGACAGCCTCCTCGTGTCCATCCAGAAATGAGATGGACACTAACTCATGGCACTGAATAGAGAATAAATTCCATCCCTGGCGCCGTGCAGGTATGCCCTCATATCCTCCAGTTCTTTTTCCTTCATTTTCAGAATTTTAAGATCCTCCTCGTCAATCTCAGGGGATACGGGGTTTCCTTCATCTCCAAGGCCAAGCTCTTGCGGCAGGACATTAGCGATTCGGAGTATGGCAACATCGTTAGCATCTGTTCCTTCCGGTATTTCTGTTTGATGATGAAACTCGATGGGATTGCTGATCATGTCAGGGAACCTCCATCGCGTTAAAAGCATAGCGCCGACCTCACCATGATCGAAGCCGATTACTCTACGCTCTGCCATGTAAAGTTCTGCCTTTCCCCGGTTGTGGGTTTCTTCCAAGACCTGCTGAAAAAGCTCACTGAAGAACTGATCCAGGACAATCTTGCCGATATCGTGAAGGAGGCCAATAATAAAAAGATGCCCCTTGTCATCACCCTTGCCGAACCTCTCCCCAAATTCCTGCATCACAGTGGCCACAGCCAGGCTGTGTATCCATAGGCCTTCCTGCGAGAAATTGAGAGACTTTTTGCCGGAGGGCAGGCTGTGAATAACCCCTATGGAGAGAGCCAGGGACTTGACCATATTAAAGCCGAGCAGGGCCACCGCTCTTTCTAAATTCGATATCTCTTGTGAAAAGCCGTAATAAGCCGAATTGGCAACTTTCAGGATTTTTGATGTCAGTGCGGGATCGCGGAAAATCACATCGGTTACGTCTGAGGCGTTGCTCCTGTCACTTTCCGTCAGACTTAAAAGTTTTGGAATTACCGCGGGAAGTGTGGGAAGCTCGTCTATCTTTGAATATATTTTTGCTCGAAGTTCTTTCTTTTCCATACATTCTACCTGTGCTTAAAGTATCTTTACCCTCAACATGTTGGTGGTGCCGGCAACCCAGACAGGATGGCCTGCCGTAATAACCACCAGATCTCCTTTCGATACCTGACCCGTTTCCATGGCAGACTGGGCAGCGCTCTCGAGCATGTCGTCCGTATCCTTGGGGACAGCCACAAAACGTGGAAAACAGCCCCAGAAAAGGGAGAGTCTGCGTACAGTGACCCGGTCAGGGGACAAGGCGATAATGGGCTGCCTGGGTCTGAAACGGGAGATATATTCTGCCGTCCGGCCGGACTGTGTGGTTGCAACGATGGCAGAGGCGTTCAGATGATCGGCCAGTACGCAGGAGGCGTGGGCCACGGACTCCGAAACCTCACTTTGAGGAATCAGTTGAAGATATTTATTGTGAGGGAAACCACTTTCAGCGCTTCCAACGATACGGCGCATGAACTGAACCGCCTTGACAGGGTGGCTGCCGTTAGCCGTTTCTTCAGAAAGCATGACCGCGTCGGTGCCATCCAGTACCGCGTTGGCCACATCAGTGGCCTCAGCGCGGGTAGGACGAGGTGAATCCACCATGGAACGGAGCATCTGAGTGGCAGTGATAACCGGTTTTCCCATGATATTGGCCCTGCGGATCAGCATCTTCTGGATACTGGGGACATTTTCCAGGGGTATTTCCACACCCAGATCGCCGCGTGCTACCATAATGCCGTCGGACACCTCAATAATATCATCAATCTGATCGATGGCTTCATGTTTTTCAATCTTGGCTATAACGGGGGCATTTCCGTTATTCTGACGGATAATCTCTTTTACCTGCAGGATGTCTTCAGCTCTTCTGACAAAGGACAGGGCGACATAATCCACCTCGTTTTCCAGGCCGAAAACAAGGTCTTTCCTGTCTTTGTCGGTCAGGGAAGGAACCTTGATAGTTCCGGTTGGCAGATTGATACCCTTGTGTGAGGTGAGAACACCGCCGGTAATAACTTCACAGTAAATCTCGGAATTGCTTGTTCCCTTGACGGTCAGTTCCATGGCGCCATCGGCCAGTAGAATCCGGTCTCCCTCGCTTACTTCAGCGGGCAGGTTTGCATAGGATACGGATACCCGTTCCCTGGTGCCCTCTACATTTTGACCGGTCAGGATAAAGTCATCCCCCGCTTCGAGTCGTATCCCCGGCTCCCTGATAATCCCCACCCGTATCTTTGGTCCCGCCAGGTCTTGTAATATTGCGACAGGTTGGTTCAGTTCATCGGAGATACTTCGTATGATATTGATCTTCTCTTTATGTTCCTGCCGGGTTCCGTGGGAAAAATTCAGCCTGGCCACGTTCATGCCACTTTTGATTAATTCTCCGATTATCTCTGGAGATTCACTGGTCGGGCCGATGGTGCAAACGATCTTTGTCCTGGTCATAGGCGTATCCTTTTGTCCCGAAATGTTTTTTTGTGTTGTATCGTATAACAATATGTCACACTGTTGTAAAGCGATCTGTCTTTTCCACAAGCCATTCCGTTACGTTGTAAACCCTGCGGTTTTCAACATATGGGCTATACGATGTTTCATGTCATGCCTTTTGAGAACCGCTTCCCTCCCGGCCAGAGTTATCTCTTTTCTTTTTTCGGGATGTTTCAGGTAATAATCCACACATTGATGGAGTTCCTCAATAGTGTTGCAGGCGATGATTTCCCGGCCAACGTCAAATAAATCCTTTAGGGCGCTGCTGTGCTCGGTCAGTAAAAACCCGCCGCATGACAGTACGTCAAAGACACGCATGGTAACGATATGTTTCTGAAAGAACCGGTTGATATCCAGGTTAACGGTGGCGGCATTGTAGATATAATTCAGTTCTTTGTGGTGCCCTGCATGGCCCTTATAATAGACGCCATCCCCGGCGATTGTTTCCCAGCCGGCGTCTCCCCACACATGAATCCCATGCGGGGCAAGGCCTGAAACGATCTTCATCCTCCTTTCCATGGCGGCAGTTTCACCGATGAGCATTTCTACATTGTAGATGGTTCCATCATGATTAAAGAAAGGCCTCTTGCCGGGTTCCATGTACCGTGCCAGTATTTTAGGGATACGGTATGTGTCCTCATCAAGACTCTGTTCCGTAAGGATTTCGTGAAAGATGCTGTCCGCATTCTTTCCCCCGGCCTCTTTACCAAAAAAGTTTGGAGGGATTTTCAAGAATATGGATTTCAGATCCTCAGCCTGCTCCATCATGGATGCCCCCACAAAGGAGACCTTCGCGCCATATCTCTGTTTCTGCTCAGGTGATATATCCAGCGGCCGCCTTTTGGCGGTGTTTGCGGCCAGGGGCAGGTATTCGACCTGCCTGAAACCGGCTTCCTGATAATGTTCTATGTATTGCGGATTGTAGGTAAAAATGAACCCTCTCGCATTTTGCTGTTCGGCATCGGGAATCCTGTCAACCACAGGGTCTATCTCCCAGCAGATAAATTTTGTCCGGTGGTTTTCCAGAAATGTTGCCAGGCCATGGAGATAGTTTATATGAAATACGGCATCAGGACAAAAATCCTTTAACTGGAAGGTCAGCTCTTCAGCGGATACATGCCGCGGCAGCCATGGAAGGACATCATGGCCCATGCTCCTCAATGTTTCAGCGACATCGTCGACAAAAAGACCGCCTTCACCCAATAAGACCCGAAGTTTCTTTTGCTGAATGTCTTTTTCTTCATAGAATTGCCGTTCCTTGTTATAGATCAGTGAAAGGACGGGATGGAAGAATGCCCCCATATTTTCTCGCAGGGAACGGAGGCGCGTCAGATCAGATCCCATGTATAACCTGATTCGCCCGGAAGAAATATAGGATATAAGGTCAATACGCGTCAACATCAACCTGATCAGCCAGGGATCGCGGTCATAGAGATGAAGAGTCCTTCCGGGGGGGTATTGGGCAAGGAGCGCTTCCACATAATAGCCAAGCCCGACGCCAAAAATCAGGGCGTCACAATTGCCGTTATTTCGGCAAAAGGGTGCTGCCGTGTCCGAGGCTTCTTGTTGAGGATTTTCAAGTGTATTGAGTGTATGCCATGTATCTCTGTAGTTGACTTCAGCAACGGGCATATCGCGGGCGCTATTGACAAATCTCACATGAGAACTGTTTACCGGCCAGCGCAGCCTTTCGGCCATTTGTGGATTGACCTGGTCTATGGCCTGCAGATTTGCCATGAGGCGCTTTTGGGAAAAGGCTGGTATCCGGTCTGAGTTCAATGGGTAGTCTCTATAAAATTAGTTTTTCAATAAGTACTTGCTTTACTTACGGGAAAAACTACTCAGGTTATCGGGTTCACGGTTAGTAGTTCTTTTACCTTGAACCGTGAACCGTGGAACTTTGAACCTGAGTAGCTACTCTAAATCAACACATATTCCTTCTCCATGAGCTTGGCATGGGCGGCTGCAAGCCTTGCAATGGGAACCCTGGGTGGTGAACATGAGACATAGCTCAAGTTGATGTGATGGCAGAAACGGATGGCCTCCGGATGCCCTCCCTGTTCTCCACAGATACCGATCTTCATATCAGGCCTCGTTTTCCTGGCCCACTCAATGGTGATCATCATCAAACGTCCGACCCCTTTGATATCCAGAACCTCAAAAGGGTTGTGCTGCAAAATGCCCACTTCGTTGTAAAGGGGCAAAAACTTGTTTTCAGCATCTTCCCTTGAAAAAGAAAAGGTGGCCTGGGTAAGATCATTGGTTCCAAAGGATATGAATTCGGCCAGTTCGGCCAGCCGACCCGCACGCATACAGGCCCTCACCACCTCCACCATGGTCCCGAATTTGTGGGGCACTTTGATCTTGTATTTCTTTTCAACATCTTTGTGGATTGTGGTGACATACCGGTGAACCCATGCCAGTTCCTCCCGGGTGCAGACTTGAGGAACCATGATTTCAGGGCTGATATGTCCACCCTCCTTGACATGTTCCGCGGAAGCCTCCAGAATGGCCCTGATCTGCATGGCGTAGATTTCAGGATAGGTGATACCCAGCCTGACACCCCGGTGTCCAAGCATTGGATTGGTCTCGGAGAGGGACTTTACCTTCTGTAGCATGGACTCCTTCGCGGTGATAAGGGTTTCAGCCAGATGTTTGTCCTTCAGCTCCTCAAGCCCATGGGTAATCGTTTCAAGGGTTGCTTCGTACTTCTCGAGAAATTCAGGATCCAGCAGCTTCAGGGTATCGGGAAGCTCCGCCATGCCTTCCACCGTCTCCCTCAAATCCTTGAGATGATTAATCTCGTTGACCAGTTCTTCATCAGACGGCAGGAATTCATGGATAGGCGGATCAAGAAGGCGTATGGTTACGGGAAGGCCATCCATGACCCGGAATATCTCTTTGAAATCTTCCTTCTGAAATGGGAGAAGTTGTTCAAGGGATTTCTTCCTCTCCTCAGGGGATTCTGCCAGGATCATCTCCCGTACGATGGGCAGCCTTTCCGGCTGATTGAACATCCGCTCTGTCCTGCAAAGCCCGATCCCCATGGCTCCATATGTTCTTGCCTTGGCAACGCTCTCGGGTGTATCCGCGTTGGCCATGACCTGCAGCTCACTGATATCGTCGGCCCACTCCAGCAGCACGAGCAGGTCCTCCACAAATTCCGGTTCAATGGTTGGGACAGTGCCCTGATAGACATTTCCCGTACTTCCATCGATGGTGATCATATCTCCTTCTCTGAGCGGCACGCCGGAAATCACCGCTTCCCTGGCCAGATTATTTATCCTGATGGCGTCACATCCGGAGACACAGGGTTTTCCCATACTTCTCGCGACAACGGCAGCATGGGACGTCTTGCCTCCACGGCTGGTCAAAATCCCCTGGGCGGCAAAAAAGCCATGGATATCTTCCGGCTTGGTCTCCTCCCTGACAAGGATAACCTTCTCTCCTAATTTTGCCTTGCTTTCGGCTCTGTCGGCGTCAAATACTATCCTGCCTGACGCGGCGCCGGGGGATGCGGGCAGTCCTTGAGCCAGAACCTCTATCTTTGCCTTGGGATCGAGTCTCGGATGAAGGAGCTGGGCCAGCATATCCGGCTGTATCCTGAGGATAGCCTCTTCCTCTGTCAGGAGACCCTCATTAACCATATCTATGGAGGTCTTTATAAAGGCGGAGGCATTCATCTTTCCATTTCTGGTCTGGAGGCAGTAAAGCTTGCCCTTCTCGATGGTGAACTCAAAGTCCTGTACCTCCCGGTTATCATTTTCCAGGGTGTGTCTCAGTTCTTCCAGCTCTCGATATATAACGGGCATGTCTCTTCTGAGTTCACTGATCGGTTTTGGTGTTCTGATCCCGGCAACCACGTCTTCGCCCTGGGCATTGATCATATATTCTCCAAAGAGTCTGTTTTCACCCGTGCCCGGATTCCTGGTGAAGGCTACTCCGGTTGCGCAGTCATCTCCCATATTTCCGAAGACCATGGTACAGATGTTGACCGCTGTGCCGTTGGCCATCTCCGGTGTGATATGGAACTCTCTGCGATAGTCAATAGCCCGTTTACCCATCCAGGATTGGAAAACGGCTTCTATGGCTATTTCCATCTGTGCATAAGGGTCTTGCGGGAAGGGCTTTTTGGTCTTGTTCTTGATCAGCTTTAAAAACTGATTACATGTCTCTTTCAGGGCGCCGGCGTCCAGTGAAGAGTCATCTTCCACCTTATCCTTCTTTTTTATCTTATCGAATATCGCGTCAAATTCCTCGGCTTTCACACCGAGGCCGATCGAACCGAAAAGCTGAATCAACCGCCGGTAGGCATCATAAACAAATCGCTCATTTTTTGTTAATTTGATGAGGCCGCCCACCGTCTCTTCATTGAGTCCGAGGTTCAGGATAGTATCCATCATGCCAGGCATGGAAATGGCTGACCCCGACCTGACGGAGACCAGTAATGGATTCTTTGGGTTTCCAAACCCCTTCCCGGTCTTCTTTTCCAGATCGGCCACAGCCCTCTTTATTTCTTCCATCAATTCAGGTTGAAGCCCTTCTC
>JADFWA010000235.1 GCA_015222855.1 Pseudomonadota bacterium
TATCAAAGGATGTGGCGCCGGTTTGATACAGCCACTTCATGATCTGTTTCGCCCGGTATTTTTCCTTTCCGAGATCCGATATGAACTCCTCGATCTCCTCCAGGCTCATGTCCTTCAGGTTGGGCTTATTAAGAAAGCTTCTCTCGCAATCTTGCGGCAACTGCATCTATAAACTCTTCCGTATTCACTTTCCTGTTATTCGGGCTCTTCCGGGCGATTGAAAAGAGATCTCCCGTCATTGTCCCACCTTCAATGGTCTCAATGGCCGCCGCCTCCAGCTTTCCGGCAAATTCGCAAACACCGGGTGTCCCGTCGAGTTCACCCCGTTTGCGAAGACATCCCGACCATGCAAAGATAAGCGCCATTGAATTGGTCGATGTTTCCTCACCATCCAGGTACTTATAATAGTGCCTCTGGACAGTACCGTGCGCCGCCTCATACTCAAAGTAACCGTGGGGGGAAACGAGCACCGAGGTCATCATGGCGAGACTGCCGCAGGCGGCCGCGACCATGTCGGACATCACATCGCCGTCATAGTTTTTGAGCGCCCAGAGCATACCGCCTTCCGATCTTATAACCCTGGCGGCGGCGTCATCAATGAGTGTAAAGAAATACTCTATTCCCGCCTCCTCGAATTTCACCTTCCAGTTTTTCTCATATTCCCGTTCAAATACATCCCTGAAGTGGGCATCATAAATCTTTGAAATGGTATCCTTCGTGCTGAACCACAAATCAATCTTCTGGTCGAGGGCAAAGGTGAAGCAGGCTCTTGCAAAACCCAATATTGAATCGTCGGTGTTGTATATCCCCTGGATGATTCCCGGAGCTGTGAAATCATTTATTGTCCGCTTTACCGGCTCTCCGCCGTCAGCGGGTATAAAGGTGATTTCCGCCCTTCCCGCAGATGGTATACGTATTTCGGTGCCGCTGTATACGTCTCCATAGGCATGTCTCCCTATGATAATCGGCTTCTCCCATGTGGACACGAAAGGCTTTATGTTATTTACAAGTATCGGTTTCCTGAAGACCGTTCCGTCAAGCATCGCCCTGATCGTTCCATTGGGGCTCTTCCACTGTTCCTTGAGATCGTACTCCCTGACCCGATCTTCGTTCGGTGTAATGGTTGCGCACTTTACTCCGACGCCATATTTCATGATGGCATTGGCCGCGTCCACGGTGATCCGGTCATCGGTCTCGTCACGCTTCTTGATGTGAAGGTCGTAATACTCCAGGTCCATCTCCAGAAAGGGAAACAGCAGCTTATCCTTGACCATCTTCCACATAATCCTGGTCATCTCGTCGCCGTCCAGCTCTACAATAGTAGTCTTTACCTTTATCTTATCCATTTGTGTCATGCCAGCTCCTTCAAAAATGCCTCCAATTTTATGATCTTAAAAAGGGGGTAAAGCGGGTTTTTTCGATAGATATTAAGTGTTGTCTCATGCATTTCCCTGCTGAAACTCGCGCAGCAATCTTCGATAATATATGCGCGAAAATCATTTGCAAGCGCGTCCAGAGCCGTACTCAAAACACACCAGTGGGTGGCGATCCCCGTTACGACAACCGTATCCACGCCGTATAAACGCAGTGTCTGATCAAGGTCTGTCTTGAAAAAAGCGCTGAAACGGCGCTTCGGAAGATATATATCCGTATCCGACTGGCCAAGTTCATCGGTGACCTCCGCTCCTTCCGTACCACGAATAGAACCCTCTTTCATTCTCCCCTGAAATATGAAATCACCGGAAAGAAAGCTATCCATAGCGAAAACAACCGGAATCGAACGGCTTCTGGCAAATTCCGTCAAATGATTAATGCCGGGGATAATCGCCTTTGCGAAGGGTGTAACCGGAAATCTCCGTTCACCTTCGAAAACATCCTTCAGCATATCAACAACAACAACGGCAGGTTTCACTTTATGAATATTCCTTCAAATATTTCTTTATATACTTTTCAACCTTGTCCTTAGAACGAAAAATCCCGAAATGCCCCTCACAGAGGATATCCGCCTCCAGGGCAAGGAGTTTCTCCATAGACTCTCTCCACCTGCCGATATCGGACCCAAAACTGGGAAGAAAAGGGCCGTGTATATCCTGACCGAAAAGCACCCTCTTCCCTTCCCTGTCGAGATAAAGCGCTATTGATCCGGGGGTATGTCCGGGTGTATGGATACAGTGAAGTTCCTCCTCTCCGAATTGCAGAACCTCGTGTTCACCTGTAAGTCTCTTGTCCACAGGTGTCGGGGGAAAGGTTGTCTCATACCAGTTGGCGGCTGTCAATACCTGATCACCCTCTTCAATGGCATCGGCATCCAGGTCATGGACAATTATCTTACAGCCGAATTTTTCTTTAAAATACGGCGCTGATCCGATGTGGTCAATGTGACAGTGGGTAAGTATCAGTGTCGATATATCCTGCGGATTGAGACCTGCGTCCTCCATGTTACTGACCAGTATCCGGAAACTGTTACCGGAACCGGAATCTATCATGACCAGCTCTCCGCCGAAATCGACTATAAACACCGTCGCATCTTCAGAATACGAAATATTGGGTCCGCCTATAAGATATACACCATCAACAATAACTTCCGCTTTTCCCATATCGGAATTCCTTTCGATATAAGTAAAAGGCGAAGGGCAAAGGACTAAAGGCGTAAGACAAAAAACCTTTAACCTTTAACCTTTAGCCTTTAGCCTTTAGCCTTTGGCCTTTGGCCTTTGGCCGTTAGCCTTTAGCCTTTCTTCAGCATCCCTATCAGTTCATTAATATCACTTATATCATGATCTATCAGATAATCCTCGATTCCTTCGAGTATATCCATCGTAGCACGTGGATTTACGAAATTCGCCGTCCCTACCTGAACCGCCCTTGCCCCCACAATAAGAAATTCTACGGCATCCGCGGCATCCATAATCCCCCCGACTCCGATCACGGGAACAGATACCCTGTTCACCACTTCCCAAACCATCCTAAGCGCTACCGGTTTTACCGCCGGACCGGACAAGCCGCCGGTAATGTTCTTCAGGTGTGGGACTCTCTTCTCGATATCCACTGACATTCCCTTCAGCGTATTGATAAGAGATATGGCATCCGCTCCCCCCGACTCCACGCTCTCCGCTATCTCAGCAATATCAGTAATATTCGGGGTCAGTTTGACTATCACGGGAAGATCGGTAACACTCTTCACATCTCTCGTAATTTCATACGCCATATCGGGATCGGCGCCAAAGGCGACACCGCCCTTTTCTACATTTGGGCAGGAGATATTCACCTCAAGACCATGCACACCCTCCACATCGCTCAATATCTCCGCAACCTTCCTGTACTCGGGGGCTGTCTCTCCAAAGATATTGACTATAACGGGAACGTTAAACTTCTTCAGGAAGGGGATTTTGTCATCGATAAAAGACCTTACCCCCACATTCTCAAGCCCGATGGAGTTGAGCATCCCACACGGCGTTTCCATAATCCTCTGAGGCGGATTGCCCTCTCTTCGCTCAAGGGAAACACCCTTGACAATAATGGCGCCCAGCCGGTTGAGGTCAATATAGCGGGAATATTCCTCACCATAGCCGAAGGTCCCTGAAGCGGTCATAACGGGATTTTTGAGCGCCAGTCCGCCGATATCGACCTGCAGCTTTGGATTACGAGGATTTTTCACGTTTTTCTCACTTTAAGCGGGTGAATACATTCACCAATGTAACTATTTGTAAATACTGGATTCCCGCCTACACGGGAACGACAATCGTATAAAGATTAATCCCAGACAATTTCATGAATATCGAAAACCGGTCCGTCCCTGCATACACGTTTATAGCCGGACTTTACACGAACAGCGCAGCCGAGACACGCCCCCACGCCGCATGCCATGCGCTCCTCAACCGATACCTGGCAGGAAACAGATTGATCTTTCAGGATACCGGCCAATCCTTTCAGCATAGCGGAAGGACCACAGGCATAGATAATCGAATCACGATGGCCATAAGAGCTTAAGTCGTTTTTGAACAATTCTGTGACAAGACCATGATACCCCCTGCTGCCGTCATCGGTACTTATCCTGACACCGGAACATATCTCCTCCATCCTCTCCAGACCGACAAGGAGATTTGACCTCTGTACGCCCGCATAACAGATTATCTTTTGAGGTCTGCCGGCGGCACATCTCCTGTAATGTTCACAAAGGAAGGAAAGCGGGGCTATACCGATGCCCCCTGCAATCAGAATGACACAACTATGATCGGGGGAGATATCAAATCCCCGGCCCAGTGGACCCATGATATACATTTCTTCATCCGGTTTCAGCCGCGAAATTACGTAAGTCCCCTCCCCTACAACCCTGTACAGAAGCTCGACAATAAACCCGCCGTCATCCGGATAAATAGAATAAATGCTAAGCGGCCTCCCCAGAAAGGGAAACTTTCTCCCCTTTACTCTTAACATGACAAACTGGCCCGGAGAAGCCTCTTGAAACGATGATTCAGCGGAGCTAACTTTCAAAGACATCAAAAAGTGATCTTTGGCAATTTCCCGGTTGGAGATGATTCTCCCGGACATCATTGAGTTTTTATGAAGCATGTTGGCCGTCAAACATTCATCTCCCTAAAGCTCTCCCTAAGATCCGCCCACATAATCAGGGCATCCTCCTGGGTATCGGAATAATAGAGGGGTCTTACACCTTTTACCTCAAAACCAAACTTTTCGTATAATTCTATGGCGGCTGTATTGGACCTCCGCACCTCCAGGGTTGCATGGAGTACCATCTGGTGATATGAAATCTTCACCATCTCCGCCATCAATTTCGAGGCTATCCCCCGCATCCTCAGATCTTTTCGTACAGCTACATCCCTTATGTGAACTTCGCCGACAACTATCAGAAAATTGATATATCCGGCAATTCCCCGATCACTTTCATAGTTCACCTTAGCTACCAGATTATGGGCCCCCGGCAAGCGCAACTCCAGCCTGAACATCTTCTCAGACCGTGGCGTCACAAAAGAATAACGTTCGATAGCCATGACCTCATCAAGATCGTCGACCGTCATTTCCGTTATTTCGACATCTGCTGCCTTGTTATTTGATTGAATACAGTAGGTTACCAATTGTCGCTCCGATACTGGATACCAATTTCCCTTCGTGTCTTTGTGCCTTGGCGGCTATCTTAACACTTACAAAAATTCAAAGACAAATGTGACTATAATAAAAACACCGCAGAATACCGGAACCATACCCCGCAATTTTGTTGTATTGAGAGCTACGGCTACACCGAGCAGTGGGAGGAAAAAGTATATGTATGTGAGGGCTGTCAACCCATTCCGGGGAATAAGGGGGAAGATATAGACGAGTGCCATTACACCTAAGACTAAAAAAACAAGGACAAAGGAAACCGTACAAAAAAACGTCTTTAACAATCCAAAAAGGTGCTTGCTTGAAATCCCCTCGATATCACCAATACCCGCATCTTCTACAGCCTTTTGAGACAACCTGTCATTCGACCTCATGATCCATGCATCCATCTTCTGCCCCAGGATGCCGAAAGGAATAAACAAGAGGATTGAAAGGGCTATAAGTTCCCGGGATGAGTTACCCAGTTCCTTACCCGCCAATATCGAACCGGCAGCAACAAGAACGGCAACCACAGAACAGTTCGGAGGCACATAGGCCCCAATAGGCAATCTATCAATCCACGGCAACTCTATTAAGGCGCCCGAAATGAGGCCTGTATACGGA
>JADFWA010000236.1 GCA_015222855.1 Pseudomonadota bacterium
ACAGTACGGCAATGGAACTGCTTAAAATGAGATTGAAACTAAAAGAGCGGCTATTTCAAAAAAAGCCTTCAGAAATGAATCCTATGCTTACCCGGGAAATGGACGATATTGTCTTTAAAGCGATAGCTCATGACCCGGAAAACCGATATGCTACCTGCCGGGAGTTTCTCGAAGCCATTGAGGGTTACCGGGATCATCATATAAAAACACTGCATTAAGAGGAAAAAATGCCGGAGTCCAAAGTCACCAAGCAAGAATTTGCCAGGTTCGGCCGCATTCTTTCATTGCTGTTTAACCGCGCCACCATGTATCAAATGGACCATCCTTACGTCAAGCAGTCTATTGATGAATTCCATCCGTTTGTTGAAAAACTGCTCACGTCCATATCCCCATTAGTCTTCGCGATGAATCGTGAGCAATTTTTTACTGATGAAGAACCGTTGGATCCTCGCATCACTGTTAACAGGATGGTAGCACACTTCAAGAAAGCTGAAATTCAATCCATTTCATTCTATGAGGGGATGACCAAAAATGAGCTAAAAACCTTTCTCGGAATATTCGTATCTCTGGACAAATATCCCAATGCCGAATCCATGAAAGAGACCCTGGCTGAAAAAGGTATCACCAATTTGAAGATCAACCATGTCTTTTACAAAAAAATTACTGAGGATGATGAAGTGGTTTCACGCGATGTCCTCAAAAACATAACCCCTGAAATGATGGATGAGGACGAGCTCAAATCCAAAAAACTGTTCATTGATATGGTCCTTGAAAGCGTCCTGGCAGAAGAATTTGAAAAGAACCTTAACATCAATAACCTTTTAACAAATCCTACCGGACTGTCGATGAATATGATTGAAGCCGACATCAACAGTGTTCAGAAGAGTGATGCTGAGGATCGACGACCAGGACCGGTCCTATTGCATCAGCTTCAAGTAATAGGCGAGGAGGTTGAAAAAGGTCTCTCTGGTGGCGGTGGTGCAAATGTGTCTGAGCTTGCTGCGGCAGTCTTTGACATGAAAAAGAAGCTCATAGAGGGAATGGACGCCCAAAAGGACGTGGACATAACCTTTTCCAATAAGGAGGAGATCCTTGATCAGGCCAATGAAATCACAGACAACGTCCTGATACGGCTTGTAAAAAATGAATACAAGGCCGGGAAAATTACGACCTCACGCTTGGCACAGATTCTGCGCAGGTTGATCCCTGATGCCGAGGAGCTAAAGCGGGTACTTCCCAAGATCAAAGCGGCCCTGCTGGAGGAAGGCATGCCCTTGCCCGAGTATTTGAATCTGGTGGAAGAGCTTGGCAAGGAACTTCAAAGTGACGAGCTTGCCAAGATTCTTCAGGAAAGTTCCGAGGAAATAGGCATAGACGGCAAAGAGTTGATACAAGAGGTCAAAGAAAACCCTGTGGAAGCAGCAGAGCTGATCTGCCTGGCGGCTGAAATTCGAAAAGGAACCGGGGATGAAAAGGTGCTGACCGATCTCTTGGTGGATTATGTGGAGCGCATGGGATCGAAATTGGGCCAGGATATTACCGCAGAAAACGGCGAGGAAGGTGAACAACACCTGCGTCAGGTCATTACCGGACTTGAAACTAATATTGTAAGCCGCTTGAAGGATATGAATGTTGTTAAAGACGATGTCCTGGAGGGTCTGGAAGAGAGACTCAACAAACGCATGGATACTGTCTTTGACAAACTCAGAGATGATTGGATTCAATCTAAATCTATGACCCCTGAACAAAACAGGGCAAAGAATTTGAGCGTGCTGCAAATCCTGGAACAGAGTGTGGGCGAGAACGAAGAACTTGGCGAGATCCTGACAATAGTACGCTCCAAGGTCAAGTCAGAAGAAATTGACGAAAATGATTTCAAAGAGATCTATTCCGAAATAAACAAACAAAAGCAAATAAAGCGGGAGCAGGAAGCAAAGAAAAAGATGCCGCCAGGTGTTTTGAAATCTCAGGCCATCGTGTTTGTCATAAAAAAAGAAATATCGAGGGCCTCCCGTTATGACTTGCCATTCTCCGCTCTATCTTTTTCCGTAGTAAAGGCCAAACCGAAAACGGGGGACCCAGCCGATGCCATCACACAACAGGCCGTGATGGATGCCATTTTACGTAGACTTGCCGATATCCTCAGGGAGGCGGATATCATCGGTCAGTTGGGAAAAAACAAAATGGTTGCCCTTCTGCCCATGACAACGCAAGAAGATGCGAAACTGGCGCTTCGCCGGACTGTGAGATTAC
>JADFWA010000020.1 GCA_015222855.1 Pseudomonadota bacterium
CCATTTCAAAAAAACCTGTGCATGATAGGTCGCTCAACTGGGAACTGGCGAATAAGGGATACAGTCGCAAAATATATCAAATCTCGCTTGCCTATAGTGATTTCAACAGGCATGACCTCTGATCCGTCGGCAGCCAAAAAACTGGAAGAGCCCCAAGGCGAACCGATTACCGCCTATTACCCTTATCTCCCTAATACTATAGTGCTAATTGACAGTTCCTGGTCTATCGATCCATCAATACGTAAAGGTTCTTTTGAAATTGGAGTCGATGAATCAAGCAGCACCGGGCCCCTGTTTGCAATTCTCGCAGTTAAGGATACAAGCGGAAATGTACTGGTCGGAGCCGAACCAGAATTGGCAAGTTTATATCCACGACGATTACAAGGGAAATGGCTTCGCTGCCCAGAAGCTATACGTGAGAATGACCCCAATCGCTTTCTTGCACAGATTGTGGCATACGATAGTAGTTTTAAAACTCCAAGATTCCAAAAGGTTAGCGGTGGAAAAATAGATATAACTGGAGTTGTGTTCCCTGAAGAGGTTGCTTGGCGTCAAAACAAAGATGGATGGATCTTCATTATCCGAATAGAGAAATGGAAAATACAAAAAATAAAAAGGCAAGATGTACGCCGAAAACATGCAGAACCTTATTTTGTGCGGGCCGGACGAAGTGGTCGTTCAGATCTGGCTGTGCGTATCCCCGAACTTTCAAATCTCCATGAGAAGAAAATTGCCGTTTTCGGACTTGGTTGCCTTGGTGCGCCCAGCGTTTTGGAACTTGCTCGTTGCGGCGTTGGTGAACTACGAATCGTAGATTTCGACTTCGTTGAGCCCGGGTCCACCGTGCGTTGGCCTTTTGGATTAAAGACCTTTGGCAAACAGAAAACCGACGTTATTGAAAACTTCATCAACGAGCATTATCCATTTACCAAAGTTGTACCATGGACACATCGTATCGGTGCAGTTGCCTTTCCAGGTAGAAAATACTCAGACCTTGAGGTACTCGATTCCGTATTAGATGGAGTAGACATAGTCTACGATGCCAGTGCTGAACCCGGCTTACAGTATCTACTGTCCGATTTAGCTGCTGAGCGATGCATACCGTACCTTGCAATTTCAACAACCCATGGTGCTTGGGGCGGTATTGTAGCTCGCATACGACCCGATCAAACTGAAGGGTGCTGGAAGTGCTTTTTGCAAAATCTGAAGGATGACTCCTTTCCTACACCCATGTTTGACTCTGCGGGTGAGGTTCAGCCTGTAGGATGTGCAGATCCGACATTCACTGGTACTGGATTCGATTCTAGCGTAATCGCTCTTGGGGGTGTTCGGCTTGCTGTTTCAACCCTGTTAGCCGGAAGAGATAAAGGCTATCCAGATTTCGACTGGGATGTTGCTACCATCGATTTGAGAGACCAAAGCGGGAAACCTATAGCTTCTTCTTGGAAAACTTTCGCTCTCAAAAAACATCCTTCCTGTTCATGTTCGAAAAATTTCTAAAATGCTTGCCTGGTTAAAACACTCGGTGCTTGAAGCTATGTCTAACCAAGCCAACTTTTATCAGCCTTATGAAACCGGAGGGTGCCTTTTAGGATACTGGGTTAAGCC
>JADFWA010000237.1 GCA_015222855.1 Pseudomonadota bacterium
CATTATAACAACAGTTAACTATTTAAACTTACAAGAAAAAACAGAATATGTTACGTACAGCTTGCCACAAGCGCAACTCTTCATCTTCTTCCATAAATTGAATACAGGGAAATAATATTGTAACTCCGTTGTCGATTTTAAAGGTTAAAACAACTGCTTAAAGCATTGATCCATGCCATCAAATCAAAGATTTAAGTACGGCGTGCCATTCTCCAAAAAACCTCTTTTGTGAAAAAGTCACCTGGATTGATTGATTCTTATCCCATTTTCACAAATTAACTCTGTAACTGATTCAGTTTGAAATAAAATCCCTTTCGTTCCATTAATTCATCGTGCGTGCCTGCTTCGATGATCCTGTGTTTATTGAGTACGAGAATCCTGTCTGCATTGCGAGCAGTTGAAAGACGATGGGCTACAATAATGGAGGTCCTGTTTTTCATCAGGCTGGAAAGAGCTTCCTGAACCTTCTGCTCTGTTTCAGAATCAATATACGACGTTGCTTCATCAAGCAGAATAATGTCTGGATCACGAGCAAAGGCCCGGGCAATAGAAATCAATTGACGTTCGCCACTTGAAATCGTTGTCCCCCCTTCCGAGAGTTCGGTATCAATGCCTTGTGGCAGTCTGTCAATGAGAGATTTGCAGTTTGAAGTCTCTATTGCTCGATTCAAGTCTTCATCGGATATATGAACATTTCCGTTAACGATGTTCTCTCGAATGGTTCCTGAAAAAAGAAAGGGGTCTTGAGTCACGAGGGCCATTTTTGATCTGAGTACGGAAATATCCACCGTCCTTATATCCTGCCCGTTGATGAAAATCCGTCCTGACTGCGGCTCATAAAAGCTGGTTAAAAGGTTTATCAGGGTCGTCTTCCCTGAGCCGGTTGGTCCCACGAATGCTATAGTCTCGCCTGCATGTACATGAAACGAGATGTTTTTCAGGACTGCTTCATCCGGAACATATCTGAATGAGACATCCTCCATGGCAATATCTCTTATTGCTGCCAGATTAGTTTGGTCAGACTGCAGATCATGGAGAGGTTGCGGTTCTGTTTCCCTGTTGTTAATTATCAAGTATATCCTTTCGGCAGATGCCAGGGCATTTTGCATGATATTGTATTTTTCCGCGATGTCCCTGATTGGTCTGAAAAACATTCTCATATATGCAATAAAGGCAACGAGAGCGCCGAGACTGATACTTCCCGCCAGAACCCTTCCGCCTCCGTAGAAGATTACCAGTGCTACGGCAGACGCTCCCAGCAGCTCGATGATGGGCATGAAGATCGCATGAATATGAATCTGCTTCATGCCTGCCAGGTAGTTTTCATGATTTAATTGTTCGAAATCCCGATAATTATCCTGTTCCTGCCTGAAGAGCTTGATTACCTTTATCCCGCCTATCATTTCAGAAAAGCGAGTATTAATTTCTGCAATCTTTGTTCTCAGAATTCTGTATACGTCCCGTGATTTTACCGAAAAATGAAAGGATATATAGATTACGAAAGGTAAAACCGTAAAGGTAATGAGGGTGAGACGCCAGTTAATTGAAAAGAGAACTATGGTGATTCCTGTCAGCAAGAAGATATCTTTGAAAACAAAAGCCACAATGGATGTGACGAGTTCATGCATGTTTTGGGTGTCATTGGCAACGCGGGTGACAAGGCGCCCGACGGGATGCCGGGTAAAAAATGCCACCGATCGGCTCTGAATATGCTCGAAGAGCCTTACCCGCAGGTCATGCATGATCATCTGACCGGTGTATTCCATAATCATAACCTGGATGAAGTTGAGGACAAAGTTTGCACCAATGAGCGCCAGAAAGATAAGGGTAATAACGCTGATGCCGGCAAGATCCTCCTTGCGCAGAATGACAATATCATTTTTTTCGAGTTTTTTGAGGTCATCAAAGGAAATGAAAGCGGTTGACCCGTCTATCGTAAAGAAATCTGAATACTTTTGCACGATTTCCCTGGTTCCGGAATCTGCAATATTTACATGTAAGTGTCTGGCTTTGCTGTCATAGGAATCAGGGGTTGCACTTATTGAAGAATCCATTCGAGGAACGATGTAACGGTCTATGGCAATCATGGTGACATAGGGAAGCGCAAGATCGAGAAGGGTTATCAATACGACAAGGAATATTGAACCCGACAGCAGGAGCCTGTAAGGCTTCGTGAATGGATAGAGCCACGTGAGCATCTTAATATCATATGAATTGGCCGGCTTTTCTTCCTCAAAATAAGCGGAATTATGTACCATTATAACCCTCTTCAATTTCCTGCAGACGGAACGTCTTTGCGTAGTACCGGTCGTTTTCCATCAATTCCTCATGCGTGCCCGATTCCATTATTTGTCCGTTGGAGAGTACAATAATTCTATCGGCGAACTGAACGGCAGATAGGCGGTGCGAAACGATAATAATCGTTCGTGTCCCCGCCATGGTTCTGATGGTGTTTATGATGCCGCTTCCGGTTTCCGCATCAACCTGGCTTACCGGATCATCAAAGATAACTATGGGTGTATCGCGTAAAAGTGCACGGGCAAGGGCAATTCGCTGCTTTTGCCCGCCGGAAAGGATAATTCCCTTCTCTCCGATGACGGTTTCAAAACCATCCGGCATGGACTCGATGGTATCCGTGAGGTATGCATCGCCGGTGGCCTTTGTTAGTGCGGGTTCGTTTGCCTGTCTGTTTGCGAATAGTATGTTATCCTTAATAGTTCCGGCAAACAGAAACGGTTCCTGGGGCAGAAAGGAGATTTGTGTCCTGAGATCCCTGATTTTCATGCTGCGGATATCTATACCATCCAGAAGGATTTGTCCTCCGGAAACATCAAAAAGTCGGGGAATGAGGTTCAGGAAAGTCGTTTTCCCGCTTCCCGGCGGACCGACAATACCCAGCATTTGACCATGTTTCAGCCTGATGTTGATTCCGTTGAGTACCGGAGATCTGTCAGTACCGTAGGAAAAAGTAACATTTTTAAAAATCAGATCACCGCTTATCCTTTCAATGGGTGCGGTATCGGGACTATCGCTGATCTCCGGCCTGGTCTCAAGGATTTTATTTATCCTGTCAAGTGATGCTGTCCCCCTCTGGATCAGGTTTACGACCCACCCCATAGCCATCATTGGCCATGTCAGAAGTCCGAGATAACTAATAAAGGCTACAAAATCACCCGTCGTGATAGTTGCGATGATTGTTTGACGTCCCCCAAGGTAAAGGACAATCGCGAGGCTCACGTTTGAGAAAAGAATCATCATGGGGAAAAAAGGTCCGGTTATCTTAACCAGTCCGAGATTTCTGGTTACGTAGTCTCTGGATATGCCGTTCAGTTTGGCCGCCTCGTCTTTTTCCATGTTATATGCCTTGATGATGCGAATGCCGGCGAATCGTTCCCTTACAATCTCGGTCATATCGGCAAAGGATGCCTGTACTTCCTGGTACATTCGGTGCATTCTTCGGGTGAAAAAGCGGGTGCTGAAGACGATAAACGGCATCGGGATGAGTACGAATATCGTCAGCTTTACATTAATATATGCCATGAATCCTATTGCGGCCGTGCCTAACACTATGGCATCTGTAAGGGCCACTGTACCCATTCCCGCTGCCATTCGTATATGCTGGACATCGTTGGTTGCATGGGCCATCAACTCTCCAGTTTTGACTCTGTCGAAATAAGGAGCGGACAGTGTCTGAATATGGGCAAACAGGCTGTTTCGAAGGCCCTCTTCTACTCGTCTTGATGTTCCGATGAGACAACGACGCCATACATATCTGAAGAGGGCTATCATAATGGCGATGCCTACGATATATAATGCATAGACAAGAAGGTTCATCGCTCCGATACGGAGAGCTGTTAGATCATCGACAGCCCACTTGATAACCCGGGGGATAAGGAGCAGGAGGAAATCAACAATTGTCAGGCACACAATACCGAGGAGAATGATGAACCGGTTTTCTATGAAGTAAGGCTTTATCAATTTCAGTGATTTCATGATTAACGGCCTTTAATTGATTAACGACAATTATTTTTTCCGGCCAGCGACAATTAAAATTCCCGCCGCAACCCATTTAAATTCTTCGATTGTGGAATCCTTTGAAATCAAGCTTAAACGTTGAAAAACACGTCTTATATGAATATCCGCTGATACATCTATTATTGAACAATAGTCGCTTAAAAGGTTGAAAAAATCAAGGTCTGAAAAGTCAAGGCAGGCAATCCATAGCTGGAAAATTTGAGATCGATATCGGATTTATTTCGAAATAAAGCTGTACGTAAATTTTGATTTGAAAAATTTGACCACGATATGGTTTGGTTGTCCTAAGTTTTTGATTTGACGGCACTTATCAAGTACATAGCAGAAAGAATGAAAGGAATTATATGGATTTCTTAAACCATGGATTGATAGGAATTACATGAACTATATC
>JADFWA010000238.1 GCA_015222855.1 Pseudomonadota bacterium
GGAAAACTGCGGTGTCTTCGGTCTATATTCAAGAAAAGAATGTGTCTACGATATCTTCCGGGGGATTGATTTTCTTCAACATCGCGGACAGGAATATTGCGGCATCTCCACTTATGATCCTGATAGCAGCCAGGCAACCCAGGTTGATTTCCTTAAACTTCGGGAACAGGAACATGACGATGACGCCTCTTTCGGTCAGGAAATCAACCATGTCACTCACCACGGCAAGGTTATTGATTCCTTTACCGACGAAGAATTGAAAAGCTTAAAGGGTCGTTGGGGCATAGGGCATGTAAGTCTTCTGGAAAGGCAACCCATGAAGTGGCAGGCCAGACTCGGAGAGATTGCCGTTGCTTTCAGCGGCAAGGTTGTTAACGCCGATGAACTGATAAAAGAAATGATGGGTCGGGGCAAGTCGTTTTACAAGAGTTACGACATAGAGGTGATTTCTAAAGTTATCATAGAAGAACCCGATGTAGTCAGCGGCATTAAGGCGCTTGCCGGAAAGATCAAAGGTTCCTACTCACTGGTGGTTTTAACCAAAGATGGAATCTATGCGGCCCGTGATATTTATGGATTCCGACCGCTTATTCTGGGTGAGGACTCTGAGCGGTATGCGGTGAGCTCTGAATCCCGTGCCATTCAAAACCTGGGCATGGAAAATTTTCGAGACGTACGTCCGGGTGAAATCGTACTTATCAATGACAAAGGGTTTCAAACCGTGGGGCAGGTGGATTCTCCGCGCAGTGCGCATTGCGCTTTCGAGTGGGCCTATACGGCGAGTATTGATTCCATTATAGACGGTGTTTATGTCCAGGAGGCTCGAAATAACCTGGGTGCAAACCTTGCGCAAAGGGATATTGAAGAGGGAGATTTGGTTGCTGATATTGTTGCACCCGTTCCTCTGTCAGGGATAGGCCATGCACTCGGATACCATAAACGCTCTAAGGTTGACTACCAGGAAGTGTTTCTCTATCATCGCTATGCCGATCGCAGCTATATGCAGGCAACGCAGGTTGCCCGTGAAAACATGGCAAAGCGTAAGTTGTCCGTGCTTCCTTATGCAGTTAAAGGGAAAAAGATTGTTCTGTGTGATGATTCAATCGTCCGGGGAACTCAAATTTTGTACAAGGTCAGAGATTTGAAGAAGGCAGGCGCCAGAGAGGTGCATGTACGTGTTGCCTGCCCTCCCCTGATGTATCCCTGCGATTACGGGATATCTACCCGTTCTTATGATGAATTGGTTGCCCGGCGTTATATGAAAACGGGAGATATCGTCTCCATGGATGACCTGAGAGACATGGAGGCCTGGATAGCGAAACAGATAGACGCGGATTCCGTTAAGTTCAACACCATAGATGCCCTTGTGTCGGCCCTGTCGTTTCCGAGAAATGGTCTATGTCTGAGGTGTTTTGACGGTATATCTCCCGTTGAGCCCTGAATATCCGGGTCCCCCTCCCCCAACCTCCTGCTTGACTTACAATATCTTTAAAGTGTGGGAGTGAAATATAAATAATATGGACGATAAAATATCTCTCATTGCTCAAAAAATTGCCGAGGGTGGTAAAAACGTTGTCTTTACCGGGGCGGGAATATCTACTGAAAGCGGGATTCCCGACTACCGGAGTAAAGGCGGCATATGGGATAAGTTCCAGCCGGTGTATTTTGACGAGTTCATGTCCTCAAAAAAGGCGCGCATAGAATACTGGTGGCGTAAGGCGGAGCTTTACCCCGACCTTGTAAAGGCTAAACCCAACCCCGCACATATGTCGATTGCCAGGCTCTACGAGATGGGATTAATCGAATCGGTTATCACCCAGAACATCGATGGTCTGCACCAGGAGGCCGGCCTTCCGGATGAGAAGGTAATAGAACTTCACGGCAACACCTGCCGAATACGCTGCATGAGTTGTGGCAAAATCTCTTCCATACATGAAGCGCAAAATCGTATAGAAGCGGGGGACCTGGCCCCGGAATGTGAATGCGGCGGTTATCTCAAACCTGATACCATTTCATTTGGGCAGGCTATGCCCAGGGAGGAAGTGGAAAGAGCAACAGAACTATCCCGAAACTGCGATTTCTTCATGGTTGTAGGATCAACCCTGCTTGTGCAACCGGCAGCGCTTATGCCGAACTATGCCATCCAACATGGCGCATTTTTAGCTATTATCAACTTATCCGAGACCCCGTTTGACAAGATGTGTGATGTTTTAATTCGTGGCAAAGCGGGGGAGGTGTTGCCGAAGATAGTAAAGTGTATGTGTTAGCACCAGGGGAAAATGTTTTCATATTTTGTGGAATATTCTCAGAAGGGGGTCAGACCTTAACTATTGACAAGTACAGATGCCTTGGGGTCATGGAACCCGAGTGGTTAGTCAATAGTCAAGGTCTGACCCTATTCTACTCAGGGATTTGTGATGAGGCTGTCGGGTAACCGGCAGTTCTACCTCGATAGCGTGGACAAAAAAGCATAGCAGCGGCAACTGCAAGAATTGCGGACAGTATTATCAAGTAGTTGGAATCAGGTAATGCCTCGCCAATTTCTCAGATTACACTAATGCATGGCGTACATTACCAAAACCAAGAAAGGAGGAATCGTCATGTTTAAAAGTGTATACAAAATCATTGAGTTGGTAGGTGCCAGTGAGACCTCTTGGGAAGAAGCTGCTAAGAATGTGGTTGAAATGGCAAGTAAATCATTAGATGACATGAGAGTAGTGGAAGTGACTAAACTGGATATGCATATCGAGGACGGTGAAGTTGTTGCGTATCGCGCGAGAGTAAATGTATCCTTCAGATATGAACCGAAAGAAGCGGTGGATTATAGAATTCTTGCCGGAAAGGA
>JADFWA010000239.1 GCA_015222855.1 Pseudomonadota bacterium
CAGTAGGAGGCTATACAGGGGGTGTAACAACAATAATCCCCGCCGGTTGTTTGCCCTCGTGGCTCGGAGGTGAGTGCTGGCCTGCTGTACAGATTGACACAACTACAGGGCTAGAACTTTCAGCCGAATCAGACGGCTATATTGGCATTGAAGCGGGATATAAAATTGAGAGTGGTTCCATAAACGCCTCCTATCCGGTTGCCGTAGAGCTTACATACCCGGATCCAAGTACTGTAAGCCCTGGCGAGACCTTCACCATTTCCTCCCAGTACGCTGTTGATCCCAGCGCGGGCTTTGATACGAACTTTACCGAGATAGAGGCATATGTGGATCTTGTCTTCGATGTCTATGCTCAAGTCGATGCAAACGCCTATACGCTGGGAGTCGAGATTTTCAATATTCCCGAAGAAACCCTAATTAATAACGATAATATGGATTCTCCAACGGAGATTGTCGGATTTAATCGGGATGGAGATGGACAACTCAGCATTGGTGGCTATGATATAGATGATATAGGAGCACTTGTTTCGGAAATCACATCGAACGATTATATGGAATTGACGTACACAATTCCGGATATAGAAACCACCTCCGAAGAGTCACCGCCTGATTCGGATACTTATACCTCAACCGGAGAAACAGAGTTTGTATCAATGCAGGTGGATGGCGATACGATGGTAACTCAGGCCATTTATGAAGTCGCGAAGATAGCAGCGATGGCGGCAGGGATACCACCTATACTTTGGGACTTTGCTCCTGATAGTTTCCTTGCTGGTGATATATTAGCTTTTATCTACTATGATCTTCTAGATGTTGACCTCGGGTTAGACTGGGACATAATGCAATCGTTTTTGTGGGAACCGGAATTGATGATTAAATTAGCGACGAGCAACGGAGAAGAATATACGTTTGCGGCGGGAGATAGTATTGACCTTGAAATGCCTGACTCTGGTTTTGATATTACTCCCACTTTTGTATTGAACAATACTTTCACTAACAACACTGACCTGGCTATAGTTCCTGAAATTGAATTAACTTATCTGGGTCTTTCTATTCCGCTATTTGATTTGAATGTTGGACCATTTCCAACTGATGGGCCGTTGGAACTTCCAATTGATATTTTCCCACCTATTAATTATAATGGGAGTTTCGCGCTGGGTTTTGATCCCTTCACAATGGCAAGCTTTTCTATTGTACCCTCAACAGGACCGGGAGCTGAACCCGTACCAGAACCGGCTACCATGCTCCTTGTCGGCTCCGGATTAATCGGCCTCGCAGCATTCAGAAGGCACAGAAAACAGGTTGTAAACTGATCTTACTTTTGAAATTAACAATGGAAGCGGGTTGAAGAAAATTTCCCAACCCGCTTCTTTTATCTCCACAGCCTGGCAAAAGAAGCCCACCGAGTTGTATTTACTCAAGTTCGCATGTATATTATCTTAGAATAAATTTACACGGAATCTTTAGTAAAGGGAGTTTCCATGAATCATCATTTGAAGATCGGCGTTACGATGTGTTGCTTTGTTATATTTTTCGCATCTGGCGCCTTTGCCGTTCCGGTGGCAACTAGGTGGGACAGGCTAATTAAAGATCTCCCGCAGGAGCTAAAAAGACCCAGAGCGATTTCAGGTAAGGCCTGCCGAGAGGCCTTGATAAAAGAGCCTGAAAATCCTGCCCTTCATGCCTGTGTGGCTTATGATGAAATGAAAAAGGAGCAATGGAACTCAGCTGTCAGGCATTGGGAAGAGGCGATCAGATTCTCCAAGGATAAGCCAAAAACCGCATATTATCTTGGGTTGACGTGGACCTATGGGAAAATGAAAAAACGCTCAGCAGCCATGAAAACCATCCAGAAGGCGCTGCGGATAGAGCCAAACTCGATTACCCTTCACTACTGGCAGGCTGCCCTGTGGGAATGGGAAAAGAAACCGGAAAAGGCCAAAAAAGAATACGTGAAGATTATCTCTCTCACACCCAAAGATGAAAGGTCGATGGAGCTTTTCTATCACGCCCTAGGTATTCTAATGGCGGGAAAGGATGATAAGCTAGCTTCTGCAGAGAAGGACCTCAATGCTTTTCTTAGGGCGGTACCCAATCACCACATGGGGATGATCCTTCTGGGGCAGACTTATATCAGGATGAAAGAGCCGGACAGGGCCCTATCAATATTGGAAGAGGCCGAGGCAATCAACGCAGAGCATCTCCCTCTGCAACTCCTGCTGACTCAGGCCAACCTCATGGTGGGAAGACCGGAACCCGCTATTGTACACGGCGAGAGAGCGCTTCATGCCGAACCGGATAATATCACGGCCAATTTCCTCGTGGGCACGGCCTATCTGAAAACCGGGCAGACGGAAAAGGGCATCGACTATTTAAACAGGGTATCGGAGCGTACTGCAAACTTTGACCGTGCCCGGCTTTTGATGGGGGAAGCATATGCCTCTGAAGGAAAGATAGAAGAGGCACGAACAATCTTGCAAGAGCTGGCAAAACAGAACCCAAAAGACCCCGCAGTTCGGGTTTCTTTGATAAGAATCCTGATCGCGACAGGAGATCATAAAGAGGCCGTGAAACAGTGCGACAGTATATTAAATACCTCTCCGGATAATAACCTGATCCGCTTCATGAAAGGCATTGCCCTACTTAACGGGAACAAAGCAAAAGAGGCGGAAATAGTTTTCAAGAGAATCGTGGGGGATAAAGGGCGATTCTACCCTGCTCATATTCAACTTATCCGAATGTATGCAATACAGGGAAGACTTGAACAGGCCCTTCGGCAAGTTGACGGTCTTATTGGAGAATGGCCCAACCACCCTGCAGGTTATATTATGAAGGGTGATCTGGCCTACACTTTGGGAGAAAAGAATAGAGCCCTGTCGGCTTATAAC
>JADFWA010000240.1 GCA_015222855.1 Pseudomonadota bacterium
GGATATTCGGCTTTATCAGAGATATGGTTGTCGCCGGGTTTTTCGGGGCCGGTCTCGCCACCGACGCCTTCTTCGTCGCCTTCAGGATACCGAATCTCTTAAGACGTCTCTTTGCCGAAGGCTCTCTCACGATATCGTTCGTACCCGTCTTTACCGAATATCTGAAAAAAAAATCGAAAGAAGATGCCATAGGACTGGCAAACACCGCTTTCACCCTGCTTTCCATCATACTTGTAATCGTCTCACTGGCCGGTGTTCTCCTTTCTCCACTGATAGTCAAGATAATAGCGCCGGGTTTTTCAAAGGCGCCTTACAAGTATGAACTCACTGTATTTCTTACACGGCTGATGTTCCCCTACATATTCTTTATTTCACTGGTTGCGCTGTGTATGGGAGTACTGAATTCTCTCAGGCATTTCGCAGCGCCCGCCCTCGCCCCTGTCGTCCTCAACATCTGTATGATAGGCGCGGCCATTCTGCTCCGGAATCTGTTTCCTGAACCGATAATATCACTCGCCGTCGGTGTAATGATCGGGGGCATCCTTCAACTTGCCATGCAGTTCCCCTTTCTGGCAAAGATGGGGGTCAGGCTGAGACCCAGTTTTGACTTCAAACACCCCGGCATCAAGAGGATAGGCATACTGATGCTCCCCGCGGTATTCGGGGCAGCGGTCTACCAGATAAACATATTCATCAGCACTCTTCTGGCATCACTTCTTCCCAGCGGGAGCGTATCGTATCTGTACTACGCCGACAGAATCGTGCAGCTTCCGCTTGGGGTCTTCGCCATAGCCATAGGAACTGCATCGCTTCCCAGCTTATCTGAACAGGCCACAAGCGGGGACTTCGAGGAGATGAAGAAAACCATCTCCTTCTCACTCAGACTGATCCTGTTTATCACCATACCGGCGATGATTGCCCTGATCGCCCTTCGCGTCCCGATAATCTCCGTCCTCTTCCAGAGAGGAGAATTCGATTGCCGGTCAACAATACTTACATCCCAGGCCCTGCTTTACTATGCCCTCGGTCTCTGGGCATTTTCGGGGGTAAGGGTGGTCGTTTCCGCATTCTATTCATTGCAGGACACAAAAACCCCCGTGAAAGTGGCAATCGCGGCGCTCATCGTGAATGTCATCTTAAGCATCATACTGATGTTTCCCCTGAAGCATGGCGGCCTGGCGCTGGCCACTTCCATTGCATCCGCTGTAAATATCATATTACTGTTTTTCATACTCAAGAGAAAAATCGGGCAATTCCTGGACAGAGAATTTTGCAGTTCTATCTTCAAGGTGATTTTGTCGTCCCTCGCAATGTGGGGAACAATAGTCCTGGTAGATTATATCTTCCCATGGAATAATGAAGGACCTTTTACTGAAAGGCTTCTGGTACTAACATTGGGGATAGCGGTCGGACTTGCCACATTCTTAATCTCTTCCTTTGTTCTGAAAAGCAGTGAGATGATGACGGTTATCGAGATGGTAAAGAAAAAGACCGGCCGTCAATAATGGTAAGTACGGCAATCCCCTACAAAATTATTGACTTCACGGGGTCAAAGTGGTAGTTGAAAATCCGCTCTGACAAGAATATCAAAGGAAAGGCCAAGCCATGCTGGATATTAAATTTTTAAGGCAAAATATCGACTTCGTCCGAAAAAAAATGCGGGAAAGGAATGTGGATGTTGACCTGGACAAATTTACCAGCCTTGATTCCGGAAGAAGAGATATCCTGCAGGAAGTTGAAACATTAAGGAGTGAAAGAAACAGGGTCTCCAGGGAAATAGGCCAAAAGAAGAAAAACAAAGAGGATGCATCGGAACTTATAGACCGAATGAGCGAGGTCTCCACCAGGATAAAAGAACTGGATGAATCCCTCAGGAAAACCGAGGAGGACCTGCATGACCTGATAATGATCATCCCCAATATCCCGCATGAATCCGTCGTTTATGGAGCAAGTCCTGAGGATAATCCAGTTGTAAGGGAGTGGGGAGAAAAGCCCGACTTCGATTTTGAACCAAGACCCCACTGGGAAACAGGAGAGAACCTGAACATACTTGACTTTGCCAGGGGCGCAAAGATCACAGGCGCAAGGTTTACACTTTATCGCGGCATGGGCGCAATGCTGGAACGTGCCCTGATAAATTTCATGCTTGACCTGCACACGTCCGAACACAACTACACTGAGGTCTTAACACCCTTCATGGTGAACAAGGAAAGCATGACGGGTACGGGACAGCTCCCCAAATTTGCCGAGGATCTGTTCAAGATAGAGGGGATGGATTATTACCTGATCCCCACGGCCGAGGTGCCCGTTACAAATATACACAGGGAAGAGATACTGAATGAAAATGACCTCCCCTGCTATTACGTTGCCTATTCTCCCTGTTTCCGAAGTGAAGCGGGTTCTTATGGAAAGGACACAAGGGGGCTGATCAGACAGCACCAGTTCAACAAGGTAGAGATGGTAAAGTTTACAACACCGGAAACATCCTACGGGGAGCTGGAAAAATTGACTCTCAATGCCGAGGAAGTCTTAAAAAGGCTGAACATTCATTACAGAATTGTCAATCTCTGCACGGGGGACTTAGGATTTTCTTCCGCCAAGACTTACGATCTGGAGGCATGGATGCCGGGACATAATGCTTACAGAGAAATATCCTCCTGCAGTAATTTTGAAGAGTTTCAGGCCCGCAGGGCGAACATCAGGTTCCGCCGCGCGGAGAACGGAAAGGTGGAGTTTGTGCATACCTTAAACGGTTCGGGACTCGCTATCGGAAGAACCCTGGTGGCAATCCTGGAAAACTATCAGCAAAAGGACGGAAGCGTTATCATCCCGGAGGCGCTGAGACCTTACATGAAGGGGATTGACAGAATCACCTTATAAGATTATAAGTAACTACTCAGGTATGTAGAGGCGTATAGCAATACGCCCGTACCAAAGGCACAAAGAATAGGAAAAAATGAAGAGTTAAGAATGAAAAGAAATCATTGAAAAATATCCATACTGTCATTGCGAATCCCGCCTCCGGCGGATGGAGCACTCTCAAATTTTTCACTTTTCACTCTTAATTCTTAATTGAAGTAATGGAGGGATGGCCGAGTGGTCGAAGGCGGCGGTCTTGAAAACCGTTAACCGAAAGGTTCGCGGGTTCGAATCCTGCTCCCTCCGCCAGTAGAATGAAGAGTTAAGAATGAAAAGATACCATTAAAAAATATCTATGCTGTCATTGCGAATCCCGCCTTTGGCCTGTCTGCGTGCGGACACGCACAGGCAGGCGGATGAAGCAATCTCAAGTTTTTCATTCTTCACCCTTAATTCTTCACTCTTAACTCTTAATTGCAGTCGCGGAGAGATGGCTGAGTGGCTGAAAGCGATCGCCTGCTAAGCGATTGTACGCCTTAAAAGGTGTACCGGGGGTTCGAATCCCCCTCTCTCCGCC
>JADFWA010000241.1 GCA_015222855.1 Pseudomonadota bacterium
AGGAATACATTGAGTATTTTGAGGATTAAAATCTGAACCTGACGCAGAGATTGCGGAAAATAGCCATTCTCGGACAGCCTCCTGGATGAAGGCAAATAATCTACCTCCACACAGCTACCGGTCGGGTATAAAACCCGACCCTACAATTTTGTAGGGTGGCATTTTACATGCCACCGCATCACATTTAATGACAACACCCAGAAATATCCTCAAAAAACATGGAATCCGTCCCCTCAAGCGATTGGGGCAATCCTTCCTTGAAGACAGGAACATCACAGCAAAAATTGTATCCATCCCCGACATAAAAAGCGACGATATCGTCGTTGAGATAGGTTCCGGGTTGGGAATAATGACCGCCTTGATCGCAATGGGGGCAAAAAAGGTCATCGCCCTCGAAGTGGACAAATACATGGTGGATATCCTGCGGGAAGAACTGAAAGACCTTTCCAACGTGGAAATAGTCCGGGCAGATGTCCTTAAATATGATTTCTCTTCAGCCTGTCCCGAGTATCCATCAAAAAAGTTAAAAGTTATCGGCAACATACCCTACAATATCTCGTCACAGATATTGTTCCGCCTCATTGAATTCAGGAACTGCCTTTCGTCAATGACCCTGATGTTCCAAAGAGAGGTTGCAGAAAGGATAATGGCATCCCCGGGAACGAAGGAATATGGTATACTTTCCGTCGTTGTTTCAATGTATACAAAACCCTCACTGGAAATGGCAGTGCCGGCCAGTTGCTTTTATCCAAAACCGAATGTGGACTCTGCTGTACTAAAGATGATCGTTCGGGAAAGTCCCCTGTTTGACATAAAGGATGCGGATTTTTTCCTGAAGGTGGTTAAGGCCTCATTTTCGAAAAGAAGGAAGACGCTTTTAAATAATTTGAAAGGCTTAGATCTATTGAAATCGTCTAAAAAGGATGTGGCCGGAATCCTTGAGCTTCTGGGAATAGATGGCAACAGAAGGGGAGAAACACTGACGGTGGAGGAGTTCGGTAAATTGAGCAACGCCCTTCTTCAGTCACAAACTTCTTGACAAATACAGGCTATTTTGTTAGAAAGCCCACAATCTATTGACCGCTTGGATCCGGTTTCGGACTGAGACGGAAGGCAGAAAGTTTTTGTTTATTGAGATATTGAATCTTAAGCCTCCCGTCTTGCGCGGTGAGGCTTTTTTTGTGGGGTTTTAAGGCTATGGAAATTATCAAATCGGTAAGAAAGATGCAGGAATTTTCGGAATCCATGAGAAACAGTGGAAAGAAAATCGCCTTTGTCCCCACCATGGGCTACTTCCACCGCGGCCATCTAAGCCTTATGGAAGAAGGGAAAAAGCTGGGGGACTGTCTGGTTATAAGTATCTACGTGAACCCGACCCAGTTCGGTCCCGAAGAGGATTTAGAGAAATATCCGAGAGATTTTGAACAAGACGGAGAGCTTTCCGAAGATGTCGGCGTGGATGTGATCTTTTATCCTCCGAATAATGAGATGTATCCGGAACACTACCAGACATATGTTGACGTGGAAGGGGTAACCAGGAACCTGTGCGGCCTGTCGAGACCCGGTCATTTCAGGGGCGTTACAACGATCTGCGCAAAGCTCTTCAATATCGTCAAACCTCATGTGACAGTCTTCGGCAAGAAAGATTTCCAGCAGCTCACCGCGATAAAAAGGATGGTAACGGACCTCAATATGGATCTTGAGGTTATAGGAATGCCCACGGTGAGGGAGGCGGATGGTCTTGCCATGAGTTCGAGAAACACCTATTTGAAAGAGGAAGAGAGAGCGTCCGCTCTCAGTCTGAGCCGTTCTCTCAAACTTGCAAAGGAACTCTATGAAGATGGGGAAAAGAACGCGGGCAAGATAATAGACGAGGCCAAAAAATTTATTGAGGGGCATCCTCATACAAAGATCGATTACGTGAAGATCTGTGACACCGGTACAATGGAAGATGTCGAATATCTTGAAAACGAAGCCGTTATAGCGCTGGCGGTACGAGTGGGTAAAGCAAGGCTTATAGACAATTACGTATTCGGAGAACCGCTGGACATATAGATAAGATAAGGGTCAAAGGTCAAAGGTCAGAGGTTAAAGGTTAAAGGTAAAGGAAGGTAAACAATATGCAAAGATTCGTTTTGAAATCAAAAATCCACAGGGCAACCGTAACCGATGCCGATCTCGGTTATGAGGGAAGTATTACAATCGATGAAGGACTTCTGAAGGCTACGGATATCCTGCCGTATGAAAAAGTAGACATATACAATGTATCGAATGGTGAAAGATTCTCAACCTACGCCATAAAAGGCAAAGAAGGTTCCGGCGAGATATGCCTCAATGGAGCCGCTGCAAGAAGGTGCTCCAGGGGCGACATAATCATCATAGCAAGCTATGTCATTGTGGATGACGCCGCCGCAAAAGACTGGTCTCCCAAATGTGTATACCCGGACGGAAATAACAGGATTAAGGGTTAGCCGTCCTGCAAAGGTCTCTATAAATCCCATGGCCTGCCGCCACAACAACGCATGAAAGGCGCAAGGCACAGGGCAAAAGGCAAAGGGAAGAAACCTTTTAACCCTTAGCCTTTCATATAAATAGTTATTGAAAAGCCAACCCCTTTCTGTTATGAGTTCTCCCACTATGAAAAGTATGAAAAGGAAAATTAAAGGCACATTTTTGGCCGGTATCGCCGTTATCATCCCGATAGGATTAACGGTTTATATACTTATTTTCATGATAAACTTAATGGATAACCTGCTGAAGATTATCCCACACAGATTTCAACCTGACGAACTGCTCCCCTTTCATATACCGGGACTCGGCGTAATATTTACATTGATAATGATTTTTGTTATCGGTCTTATTACCAAAAGTTACCTCGGAAATAAACTTGTCGGGCTGGGTGAATGGTTTGTCCACAGGATACCTTTTGTGAGAGGTGTTTATCAGGCAACAAAACAGCTTGTTGACACCATATTCAGTGACAAGTCCCAGAGTTTCAAGAAGGTGGTTATTGTAGAGTATCCCCGTAAGGGGATGTACGTTATCGCCTTTGTAACGGGTGAAGCGAAAGGAGAGGTTCAAACAAAGACGGCAAAGAAATGTATAAATCTCTTTGTCCCTACCACACCCAACCCTACATCCGGCTTTTATATAATGGTGCCTGAAGATGATGTGATTAGAATGGATATGACTGTGGAAGAGGCATTTAAACTTGTCATCTCGGGCGGCATAGTCGCACCTACGGAACAGAAGGGGGCTAATTTTAAATTAAGAAAAAACTGAAACGGATGGACTCGTAAAAACTAAAAGGAGAAGAAAATGCATATAACGGCTGAAAGTATCAAGGTAGGACATCCCGATTTAGTGGCTGATGCCATTGCGGCGGATGTCATAGCCGATATTCTGGATAAAGAACGCAAACTCGGAATGGATATAAATTCAATGCCACATTGCGGTCTTGAAGTGTTTTTAGGAAAGGGGTTTTGCATCGTAGGCGGCGAGGTGACCACGAGGGTTTATGTCGACATAGAGAATTCTGTTCGTAAGACGGTGCTGTCCCTTGGTTACGACAATTTCAGGGTTGGACTCAACGGAAATTCCATGGGAATCTTCAATGCCATTATCCCGCAATCTCCAGACATCAACATCGGCACCAGGGCTGACCTGGGCAAGCATAAGGAGATCGGTGCCGGAGACCAGGGTATTATGTATGGATTTGCCGTCAACGAAACCCCTGAATTGCTGCCGCTCACTTATGTCTTGGTAAACAGGATGATGAGGGCATTTGAAAATTGCGGAAATCCTGTATTTGCCCCGGATGGTAAAGGACAGGTGACCGTAAATTATGGTGACGATGGTGTGCCCATAAGAGTTTCAAAGGTTCTAATGTCCAACGCCATCGATTATCGCCATGTTCCGGACAGTTTCAAAGGCAGCGTAGAGGCACAGGCCAAAGAAATCGCCTTCAACAGCCTTGGTGAATGGGTGGATAAGGATACGGAATTCCTGTTCAATCCCACAGGTGAATGGAATGCGATCAATTCTTGCAGCGCCGCAGATTCAGGGATCACAGGACGCAAGCTTGTCGTCCAGTTTTACGGAGGATATCCAGGCGCACAGTTGGGTGGCGGTTCGGTAGTCAATAAATCACCGGAAAAGGTGGATTGTTCCGCGGCGTTCGGCGCACGGCACGCGGCCAAGAATATTGTAGCGGCGGGTCTGGCTGCCAAGTGTTCGGTTCAACTGGCCTATGCCATAGGTGTCGCCAGACCCATGTCCATCTATGTCGATACCTTTAGAACGGGGATTATTCCCGATAGAAAGATCGACGACATTGTAGGAGATGTTTTTGATCTGACCCCCGGAGGAATGATTGAACGTTTCGACCTTCTTAATGGAGATGTTTACAGAAAGTTGCCCAGAACTTTATTTATGGATGATTATCTCTGGGAAAAAACGGATAAAGTAGATGATGTGAAAAAAGCGGCAGGTATTGAGTAGCTTATAGCTGATATGTCCTGGGGGCCATAGAAGGCCCCCAAGCTGTTTTCAATAACCTTCATCCGCCTCAGGCGGACAACAAAAACATAAAACTTCCGCTTCAAGTCCCTCTCCCCTCGTGGGAGAGGGTTAGGGTGAGGGGGAAAGCTAACGAGATCAGGAGAAGAGAATGGATTTTGACATCAAGGACATTAACCTTGCCGAAGAAGGAAAATTGAGTGTTGAGTGGGCCAATAAAAGCATGCCCGTTTTGAATACCATTAAAGAGAGGTTTCAGAAGGAAAAACCGCTGAAAGGGGTAAGGCTTGGCACCTGCCTCCATGTTACCACCGAAACGGCAAGTCTCGTGGAAACTCTTAAGGCGGGCGGCGCCGAGGTCTCGCTTTGCGCCTCGAATCCCCTGAGCACACAGGATTACGTGGCCGCGTATCTGGTAAAGTATCATGATATCCCCGTTCACGCGATAAATGGTGAGGATACCGACACCTATTACAAACATATCTATTCCGTGCTGGATGCAAGACCGACGGTAACGATGGACGACGGCGCCGATCTGGTGTCAACGATACATTCCAAACGTCAGGACCTCATAGAAGAGATTATAGGTGGAACGGAAGAGACCACCACCGGCGTAATAAGATTAAAAGCAATGGCCGACAAGGGGGTTCTACGCTTCCCCTTGATTGCCGTCAACGATGCCGCTACGAAACACATGTTTGACAACAGATACGGCACCGGCCAAAGCACAATTGACGGTATTATCAGGGCGACAAACCGCCTCATCGCGGGTTCAGTGTTTGTTGTATGCGGTTACGGGTGGTGTTCAAAGGGGCTTGCCATGAGGGCCTCCGGAATGGGCGCAAATGTTATCGTGACCGAGGTAGACCCGCTGCCGGCGCTGGAAGCCGTTATGGACGGTTACAGGGTTATGCCCATCGCCGACGCGGCAGAAATCGGCGATTTTTTCTGCACCCTTACAGGAGACATGAATGTGATTCGAAAGGAACATTTCCTGAAGATGAAGGATGGGGCGATTGTCTCCAATTCGGGACATTTCAACGTTGAGCTGGACATCGAAGGTCTGAAAGAGATTTCAACGGGTACGAGGAAGATCAGAGATCATATTGATGAATATACCCTGTCGGATGGGAAGAAGATATGTCTCCTGGGTGAGGGAAGGCTGGTGAATCTCGCGGCCGCGGAGGGACATCCCTCCAGCGTTATGGATATGAGTTTTGCCAACCAGGCCCTCGCGGCTGAGTATCTCGTAAAGAACGGGAAAAATCTGGAGAACAAAGTATACGGCGTCTCTGAAGACATCGACAAAGAGATCGCAAGACTGAAATTAGAGTCCATGGGAGTGAGGATAGACACACTTACAGAAGAGCAGGAAAAATATCTCAACTCATGGGAGATGGGGACATAACAGTATAGAGTTCTGAGTTCAGAGTTCAGAACTCTGAGTTCTGAGTTTAAAGCTTGATGCTCTTACTTGACGGAAGAGGTTGTATGGGTGGCATGGATCCGCCTGAGGCGGATTTGTCCGTGTCACCCATGACGAGCATTAATGTGAATATCTTGAATTATCAAGTTCGTAGGGGCGGGGTTTATCCCCGCCCGTAAGTGGGTGTTTAGCCATGCATGACGAGTAGAATGATTCCGAAATAACATAGCAATATGTTATATGTTTTACCTCCATCCCCCTTCCCTCCCCTAACCCCTCCCATCGAGGGAGGGGGATATGGGTGGAACCCTCAACTTACAACCCCAGATACGCCTTCTTGACCCCTTCGTTTGAAAGCAGGTTCTTTGCGGAATCCGCAAGGGTTATTCTGCCGGTTTCCATCACATAACCCCTGTTGGCCACCTTCAGCGCCAGGTGCGCATTCTGCTCCACGAGGAAAACGGTTGTATTGTGTTCCGTGTTTATCTTCCTTATGATCTCGAATATCTGCTGGACGATAATGGGTGCAAGTCCCAAGGAGGGTTCATCCATGAGAAGGAGCCGGGGTTTGGCCATAAGAGCCCTCGATATGGCGAGCATCTGCTGTTCTCCCCCGCTCAATGTCCCACCGGCCTGATGCCGTCTCTCGGCAAGAATCGGAAAAAGGTCGAATATGTATTCCATATCCTCCTTTATGCCCCCCTTGTCGGTTCGCAGAAATGCCCCCATATCCAGATTTTCCATAACGGTTAAGTGTGGAAAAATGCGGCGCCCTTCCGGAACCTGGCTGATACCGAGCGAAACGATCCTGTTCGGGGGAATATTATGAACAGGTTTACCCATGAAAAGTATTTCGCCCGATCTTGGGGGCACTATCCCCGAAATCGACATGAGTGTCGTGCTCTTCCCTGCCCCGTTGGCGCCGATAAGTGTAATAATCTCTCCTTCGGAAACCTCTATGTTGACATCCTTCAACGCGTGAATGTTTCCGTAAAAGGTGTTTACATCTTTCAGTTTAAGCATCGAACTCTTCCCCGAGATATGCCTTTATTACGACATGATTATTTTTCACCTCATCGGGCGTGCCCTGCGCAATTTTCTTTCCGTAATCCATGACAAATATCCGGTCGGACAGACTCATTACAAGCTTCATATCGTGTTCGATCAGCAGGATGGAAACCCCTTCCTCGTCACGTATCCTCACTATAAGATCGTCAAGTTCCCTGGTTTCCTGGGGGTTCATACCCGCGGCCGGTTCATCCAATAGAAGCAGGAAAGGCTCTGTGGCCATGGCCCGTGCGATTTCAAGGCGTCTTTGCGCCCCGTATGGAAGATTCTTGGCAAACTCATTAACATATTCGGTAAGGCCGATCTTTTCCAGAATATCGTAGCTGTATCGCACCACCTCTTTCTCTTCCTCAACGGTTGACCTTCCCCTGAAAACAGCCCCCGCGACACCTGAAGACATGCGGCAATGGCGGCCGATCATGACATTCTCAAGAACGGTCATATTGGAAAAGAGGCGTATATTCTGGAAGGTGCGGGCCATGCCTTTCTCAGTAACGTGGTTCGGCTTTAACCCGTTTATTCTCTCCCGGTTTTTTCCGGGGGGTGAAATCAGCATGTCCCCTTCTGTAGGGTCGAACATCCCGGTTATGCAGTTAAAAAAGGTGGTCTTTCCCGCGCCATTCGGGCCGATAATGGCCACGATCTCCCCTTCCACGACATCAAGATCAAGGTGATCCAGCGCCCGAAGACCTCCAAAGTCCATCGTCAGTTTTTTAACTTCAAGTATCGGTTCCATTGGTTTCATTCACTTCAGATATTGTGAAAAAATCGCCTTCGGGCGAAGCATTCGGTCGGGTATAAAACCCGACCCTACAATTTCGTAGGGTGGCATTTTATATGCCACCGCATCCAGTTATGTATGATTTTCGCTGTTGTCTGTTGTGCCGTGATATTCATATGTCCGGCGTACATTGGTGATGAAGCCCTGGGGACGAAAGACCATCATTATTACCAGTATGGCCCCGAAAAGCAGCATCCTGTATTCGGAAAACGCCCTGAGGTATTCAGGTGTAAGGATCAGGACAAGAGCCCCGAAAATAACTCCCACGATCGACCCCATGCCTCCCAATACAACAATGCAGAGGACTATGATCGATTCCCAGATGGTAAAACTCGCAGGGTTGATAAAGGTGGTCTTCGCCGCGAATACCACCCCCATCATTCCCGCCCACGTCGCGCCAAGCGCGAACGCGGTCAGCTTGGTCTTTGTTTTATCAATCCCCATGGCCTGGCACGCAATCTCATCCTCCCTCAAGGCTATCCATGCCCTGCCATAAAAAATGAACTTTAAACCTGATGGCGCCTTCTTCTTACAGCTTTTCGAATACGGGTTAGATTGGATGCCCCAACGGCGCAGTACCTCGCTGATATTGCCGTTTTCCTTATAAAGAGAGTTCACCACCAAAAATAAAATTAGCCGAAAAATTTTACACAAAAAAGTTGCTCTATATATCAAAAAGTGCTACAGCAAAGCCGCTGTGCGTGTGGGGGGAGTAACATCCAGTGCGTAGACATTGAGACCTTTGTATTACACTCAGGATAGGGCGTAAGAAGTTTTATAATAGGTAAATTACAATAACTTAAAAAGGAGGGGGTGTTATGAAAGTACAAGATTGTATTGCAGTTGTTACCGGTGGTGCATCTGGATTAGGAGAGGCTACTGTACGCAATTTAGTGAGCGGGGGGGCGCGTGCGGCCATTCTTGATATTCAGGTGGACAAAGGGGAGACGCTGGCAAATGAGCTGGGGGATAACGTTATATTTACCAACGCGGATGTCACCAGCGAGGAGAATGTTCAGGCCGCAATAGATAAAACAGTTGATACATTCGGCGGGATCAATTGCGTGATCAATTGTGCCGGAGTGGGAGACCCGGGCAAACTGCTCAGCAAGAGAGGGCCCATGCCCCTGGATTTCTTCAATAAGGTCGTGGGTATTAACCTTGTCGGCACTTTTAATGTTATAAGGTTGGCCGTTGAAAAAATGGTTAATAATACCCCGAACGAGGATGGCGAGAAAGGGGTTATTGTCAACACCGCGTCCGTCGCCGCATTCGATGGTCAGATTGGCCAGCCGGCATATGCTGCCTCCAAGGCAGGTGTCGTGGGTATGACCCTTCCGATCGCAAGGGAGTGTGCCAGTTATGCAATCAGGGTGGTAACGATTGCTCCCGGTCTATTCAATACCCCGATGCTGGAAATATTGCCGGAAGAGGCGCGAGAGGCCCTGGGTAAGATGATTCCATTTCCGTCTCGTCTGGGAAAACCTCACGAGTATGCACAATTGGCCCAACACATTATTGAAAATACAATGCTGAATGGAGAGTGCATCAGGCTTGATGGCGCCATCAGGATGGCGCCAAGATAAAGCTCGTAGTTTAAAGAATAGTTCCGAGTTCAAAGTTCAAAGTTCCGAGTCTTTGAACTCAGAACTCAGAACTCAGAACTTTTACAAAAGGAGGCAGAAATGAGGAGAGTTGCTATAGTTGGCACAGGCCATACAAAATTTATGTTTAACTCGCCAAAGTCGGGAGTAGAGCTGCTCGCTGAAGCGTCCATGGATGCAATCAATGGGTCAGGCTTGAAGCCCAAAGATATACAGGCCATTTACTGTGGTAATGTCCTGGGCGATTTTTCCGAGGGACAGGGCATGATACAGTCCTATCTTGCCGACGATATCGGATGTTTCAATGTCCCTGCCAGCAGGTTTGAAGGCGCGTGCGCTTCGGCAACCATGGCGATAAGAGATGCCTATACGTGGGTCGCATCGGGCTTTTATGACATAGTGTTGGTGGGTGGAACGGAAAAAGCGACAGCAATGGGAACACCTCTGGCAACACGAACATTTGCCATGTTTAGTGATGGACGCTATGAATATCCGTCAGGTATCACCTTCCCCGCAGTTTTTGCCATGCTGGCTCACCTTTATTCAAAGAGATACAACATACCATTGGAAAAGCTTAAAGAGACACTGGCGCTGGTATCGGTTCAGTCACATGAGTATGGTGTGAAGAATCCAAATGCACAGTTTCAAAAGGAAATAACAACGGAACAGGTATTGAGAGGCTTTATGGTTTCTTCTCCCTTGCAGTTACTCGATTGTTGTCCTTTCTCCGACGGTGCGGCCGCGCTTGTTGTAGCCTCGGAAGATGTGGCAAAAAAGCTGACCGATAAGCCGATTTACATTACCGGTGTCGGCCAGGCCTCATCAGGGAAGTTGAGCGCTCAATACAAGTATCTACCAAGATTGAGGGCACGAGAGGTGTCTGTTAAACAGGCTTATGATATGTCCGGGTTGAAACCGGAAGATATTGATGTCTGCGAACTTCACGATTGTTTCAGTATCGCAAGCCTGATCGCGGCAGAAAGTCTCGGCTTCGCTGAATTCGGGAAAGCGGGTGAACTCTGGGAGAAAGGTGAAACCAGAATCGGAGGCAAAATACCCATAAACGTTTCCGGAGGATTGAAATCCAAGGGACACCCCATAGGAGCTACCGGAGCATCTCAGGCCTATGAGATTGTACGCCAATTAAGAGGTGAATTGGTAGACCAGGGAAGACAGGTAGAGGGAGCCAAGGTAGGCCTCGTGGATACGTTAGGCGGAGACGGAGTAATTGTTAGCCTGATTCTTAGTGCTGATTGATAATTTAAAGGAGGCGAATAAGATGGAATATAAGCTTACTTACCAGACTTACAACGAAGCTCTCAAAAAAGACAAGCTGCTCGGATTGAAATGCAATAATTGTGGAACGATCACATGTCCACCAAAGATGACCTGTCAGGAGTGTACCGGTACGGATCTGGAAGTTGTTGAATTGAGCGGCAAGGGGGAGATTGCAACCTTTACCACCAGCTTCGTGGCGTCCTTAGGACGAGAGGGTGAAGCCCCATATACCATAGTGCTTGTTGAACTTGAGGAAGGGGCATGGTTAATGGGCAATCTGATCGACATCGATCCCAGTAAGGTCGGTATGGAATTGATAGGAAGAAAGGTAAAATTAGGGCACAAAGTGTACCCTGGGGACCTGTACTCTGCTGGTGAGGGGGTAAGGCCGCTCTTCAGTTTTGCGGATTAAAAGTTGTTTGTTGGGTTGGGAGCCCTGCGGGAGGACATAACGCCCTCCTCTGCATATGTTCAACAAAAGCCATGTAGGGGCGGGGTTTATCCCCGCCCGAAAAAATCACCCTCACCCTTCCCTCCCCCTGAAGGGGGAGAGATTGAAGGAAGGGGTTATTTTCGTACTAAACAGAGGAGATGAATGGTATGAGTGACGAAAAGAAAAAAAAGAAGAAAGCCATAAACAGGCTGAAAACGATGTACCCCCTTCGTGCTAACATAGACAAGGGGTATGAAAGAAGTGTGGAAGCCACCAAAGCGGGGAAACCTACTGCCTGGAGCATGGTTAACTGGTGGGAGGCTGACCCTATCCTTAAGGCCATGGATATAGAGATAGTCTACCCGGAAAACTATGGCGCTGTCTGCGCCGCTTTTGGAAAGGCCCAGGCTTTTTTAGACCGCTCCGACGCGGAGGGCTTCCCCACACATATGTGTGGCTATGCCAGAAACTGTATCGGCTATGCGGCAAAAATGAAAGAATTGGGTGAAATTCCATCTGACGCGCCCATGGGCGGCATGCCCAAACCAATGCTGTTGCTCTGTTCAGGCGCGCTGTGTGATGCCAGGATTAAGTGGTTCCAGTCCCTGGGACGCTATCTGGACGCTCCGGTGTGGACAGTGGAAATGCCACATCCCGGAGTGGAAGAGAGCCAGATGCCGGGTGTCCGTGAGAAGGCAATTGATTTCATGGTTAAAGAACTGAGGGAATTCGTTGTCTTTCTGGAACGCCTGACCGGCAGGAAGATGGACTGGGACAAATTGGACGAGGTGGCAAACGATTTAATAGCAATTAATAAAATATGGTATGATCTTAACGAAATGCGTAAGGTGAGACCATGTCCCATGCACTCCCGGGATTTCTGGAGCTGTATGAATGCCTCCCTTTTCCCGGCGGGAGACCCCAAAGAAGCATTGAGATTATACCAGGATATGTATGACGAGGTAAAGCAGAGGGTAGATGACAAAATCGGTGCCGTTGCTAATGAGAAATACAGGATGATGTTTGGTGAACTTCCCCCGTGGCATGCACTCAAGATCTTCGATGAGCTGGCGGAAAGAGGCTGGAATTTTGTTATCGAGAGCTGGGCGTATCAGGCACCCAAGCCCATGGATTACAGTAAGATCAGCGATCCCTTGGAGCGTATCGCCACTCAGACCTACCGGTGGCTCACCGGCTACTTTGAGGATGCCCTCAAAGAGAAGGAATACATGGGGTATTTCGCTTATCCCTACATAGAGTGGGCCAGGACTTACCAATGTGATGGAGGATTGTTCCATCCACTTCTTACCTGTCGCACAGCAACCAATCACCTGATTCTCGCCCAGGACCGACTGTTAAATAAGTGGAATGTGCCTTCCATGATTGCTGAAGGGGACATCGTCGATCTTAATCCTGTCTCTTATACACATCTGACGCTG
>JADFWA010000242.1 GCA_015222855.1 Pseudomonadota bacterium
GTTATAAAAAGCTCAATAGAGCATCGCGAAGAAAAACGAGGAGCAATAAGACGGGGGGATGCAGAAGCTATAGCAAAGCTCGAAGGTATGACAATAGCTGATAAGATCGAGGAATATGGTAGAGGTGTTTTTGATATGACATTTGGCGCCGGTCAAAGTTGGACCAACCGTGCCGCTGGCGCGATTATGATTTTCGGGGTCCTGAAAATGGCTAAAAAAGCATGGAGAGGTGATGATACATATGGTAAATTATTTCGTTATTCATTCATAGCTCTGGCGGCTGAACTTGGCTCCAAGCATATCAGAGGCAAGGGATTACTTGAAGAATATCTTGGCTTGGAAACGGTGGCGGAAGCTATTTCCGGAAGTTATAAGGCGGCTCTAATGGAATATTCATCCGAGTATATGCAAGACAGAAAGATAGAGCCGGAACAGCAAGCTGCCGCTCTTTATGAACTCGATAACGTTCCTTTTAAAGACATAATGGCATGGTATAAAAGCCCAACTACTAACAAAGAAGATGGAACGGCAGAAGGAAAACCGGATTTATTCCCGAAAGGCATAGATACCAGCAATATTATCAGAGGTGTTACGTGGGATAAGCGCAATGAGGAATTGGAAGCTCGACATGTTGTAATGCATACCATCCGTCAATTCTTTGACTATGTAGGTCATAAGGATCACAAAGGAGAGGAGGATGGCGCGAAAATGGTCGAGGAGCGCTGGATCAGAATGATCGAGGATCCGGATTATAAACCGGATCATACTGAATTTGGGCTTGCTCCCGCTCTTGTTAAAAGGCTTCGGGCAAATCCAAAAGATCTTACATGGGGGTTGGTCATGGAGAATGAGATCTACTTATCCGATGCCGAAAAAACCAAGAAAAAATATGGTATTGATCCGTATACTGAATATATCAGTGGAGCTTTCCATGGTTTCAGACGTTGGACCCGTCAAGAGCTTAAAGGACGTTTATATGGGCACTCTAAAGACTTCTTTGACGCGTTTGGTGATAAGGCTGGGGAAGTGAAGAAATTCCTGGGTGAAGTCGGTGAAGATTTTGGAAGAGATCTGGAATTTGCAAAAGACGAAGTTGCCTTCTGGTATGATGGCAATAAATATAAAATCCGACGCTTCCTCGGAATGCATTGGGAGCTGGTTAAAGAGGGTATTAAATTGCCTTTTGGAATTATATACAAAGTCGATCAATTGGTTGTCCCATGGACTCTTACAAAGTTAAAACAAATTAAGGCAATAGCCGAAAGAGCGGATTTTCAGTCAACCGAAAAGAATTTGGGCATCTCCGATATAATTGCAGATCCGGCAATGATAGGAACGGCTGACCAGTCAAATATGGAGAAAAATAAGCAATTTGCTTTTTATGGCCTTTATCAGGACGCGTTTATGGATGCTTATTTAAAGGGTTATTTGAGTGCGGCCAAAGTAAAAGGAGTTAATGTTGACAAATTAACACCTCAGCAAAAAAGAAATCTTGTCGGGGTAGCGCAACGAGTAGAACTACCACCTGATAGAAAAATGGAAATGTACAATAAGGCAGATGATGTTGGCTACTATGTTTCCGAAACCACTTTAGAAGATGTAGGTATCGATCCGCAAGCATCTCCGTTAAGCCCGGATGCTCTGTTTAATAAGATGAATGAAAAATCTCATGAGAACGCGACTTTTATGTTCCGCAAAAAAGATCCCGATCTTTCTAATGAAGACATAGAAAGCTTTATGTATCCTGTACATGTAATCAAGAAAACAACTGACCCTCAAAAACTTTATGTATTCTGGAGAATGCCGCTTCATGGAAGCGCGGAACTTGAGATGAAAAGAATGAACAAATGGCCCGATTATTACGATCCTAATCATTTAAAACATAGGCCTCCGTTTATGGTGGATCCATCCAAGAGCTTTACAGAGAACATGGTAAACGCGTTAACCAAGAGTGTCGACCCTACAACACGTGTTATTGTTGGAGATGTTGCCGCGTGGGCATCTCAAATACCGCGTTTGGCATTAGGTACTTTGGAATTTATGGGGAATATAGTAACAGGCGGTGAGGATAACTGGTATGGTGCAAATTGGAGGGGTAAAACAAAATGGATTGAAACCCTTACCAAAAGAGATGAGGGAACATTACAAAGCGTTGATGAGCTTACTACGGCGGCGGAACATCCAAAACTGCCTATGTCTGAATTCTATAAAAATCCTGAACATTCCGCTACATACAAAATGCTTCTGGAATTTGCCCGTCACAGACGTCAATCTCTTTATACTGATATATTCTTAGATCCGGCCTACGGTACAAGAGCACTTGCGTATTCGGGCAATATGTATTTGGATAAACCACCAGATTTTTCTTATGGAGATCCCAAGGAAGGCTTAGCTGCATTCTATGAGGACTGGAAAGCAGACAACAGGGCATTACCGAAACTGGAAAGAGCATTGAAAAGCAGAATGGACGACTATCAGGCGCCACCTACGCCGTAACGGCTGAAAACTATACTTGTTGCCTTGAAGCTGATGTATAGCCTTTGTTTGGTGAAGCTGACTAATTTGAAAACTTGGAAATCTGAAAACTTGAAAACTATACTTATTTCTGCAATATAAGTGTGTAACTTTTATTTGGTGAGGCTGACTAACTTGAAAACTGGGTACTCATTTTTAGGAGTAAATATGTATCACAGATTACAATAGTTTTCAGGTTTTCAAATTACGTATTAACAGCAATAAAGGTCATATGTAAGTTTATACATTTACACTCTAAGGCCCTTGACACGTGGGTAAATTCGTGCAATTATTGAAAGAGGTGAGGGGAAGTAAGTATAAACCGTTTAAATAAGCGGTTTTTTATTAATTCTACTCATTGTTAATGCTTTTGATTTTACCTTGACTTTTTACCAATTTTGTTGTAAAATTCTAACCTTTCGCTATATTCTGAGATAGCTGTCAATTAAAAACAAATAAAAACACCATCCCTTTGCGGGAAACTGCCCTCTAACAACACTGAAAACGAGACAACGAAACAACGAGACGACGAAACAATTATAATCGGTGTTGTGTCGTTGCATCGTCATGACGTCATTTCGTTAGAAGAATGTGACTTGTCATCTATTCTCGCATGTCTGAATTTTGTGAGTGGTAGATGGCGGATTTGTTCTTTTACATTGTTTACGGTAGCAATAGCGATCTCGCTCAGCGGGACATATTGCAAAACTAGGCCGTTTAGCGGTTCAATTTGTTTCTAAATAATTAGAGATAAGCTGAACCGTTAAACAACGAAACCCAAGGGTAATGCCCTTGAGCACAAAAAAGGAGTGCGCTATGGAAAACATTTTCCAGACTATGCAGCATGTGAGCTTCAAAATACTCGGTATCCAGAAGCTCATCGAGAACTGGGACACTGAGCCCTGGCTTCCACTGTTCGTGGTCTTCTGTATGGCGATGACCATCGTGTGGATGGTCAAGCTGTTTCCGAAACCGGCAGCAGCGGTCGGCAAAGGCTTCGGTGGCATTGCCATCGGGCTGGCTGGAGTTGCAATTTGGCTCTGGACCACCCATTTCCTGGTCGGTCTTAACACCAGCATGGTCGGACTGTCCCGATGTGTCTTAATTATTGTTGTGGGCATTACTGTCGGCATAACCATCGTCATCGGCATTCTTATCAGCATCATTGTGAAGTACCCGGAGATAGGGGAGACCCCGGAACGGTGGAGGAGCGATCCTGGTACCGGCCTGAACGGTGTCAAGTGGTCACGCGTGATTTTTGGCCTCTTCCCGATTGCATTCCTGCTCAACCACCCTGAGATGAACAACCTTGGGTACTACATCCCGAGTGGCACCTCTGCAGTACTGGGTCTTGTCTCCTTAGTGTTCAAGACCTCGACGGTCAGAAGAATAAAGTAGATCTACCGTGAACAATGAAACTTTCCTCCCCGCTGAAGTCCTTTCGGTGGGTGAGGAACTGTTTCTCTTTGATCTTTAATAACAACGACACAACGAAACGACGATACAACGAAGCAACGAAACAACATGTCATATCGTTATATTTTCATTTCGTTAAAAGTACGTAACCTGTTATTCATTTTCCATTCGTGGAGTGATGGATGGCGGATTTGTTCTTTTACATTGTTTATGGTAATAACTAGGCCGTTTAGCGGTTCGATTTGCTTCTAAATATTAGAATTGGATTAAACCGCTAAACAACGAAACTAATCCCGCTCGGCGGGATTAAGCATAGAAAGGAGGTGCCTCATGGGCACTTTTAAGAAGTTCTATTGGCTGATTTTGACGTCGGTCACCATGGCCGTGGTCACGCTGATACCCGGCATCGCTTCGGCCAGGGGGCTAGGCGAAAAGACGATTATGAGCATGATTCGTCGGCTGTGGAACAACGTTTTTCAGCCCTCCCTCATCCCGGATACGGACTATTGGTACCTCTTTCTGGGGGCAATGTTCTGTATCTGGGCTCTATTCGCCTTCTTTCCCAAGAGGTTCGGCGAAAAGGAACTCAAGATCGACATCGGCCTCGCGCATGTCGGCCGCGTTGCCGTAGTGCTTTTCATGATTGGTCTGTTCTTCATGCTAATCTGGTTTGCCTACGGATTAATCAAGGGCTTTCTGATTGATGCCATTATCAGCATCCTTCCGAGTTGGATACCGGATATCATCATAGAGGCCGCTACATGGGTCTTGTCTGGGGTAATCTCGATCTTTCTTGTCTTAGGCCTGTTTGCAATGATGCGTTCGATCGTGGAGGTATCGAAAGGTGCCTTCGGAGGCATCAAGGGCTTATGGGCAAAGTTCGAGCCCAACGACAAGAATAAGAAGTTCCTTGGGATCTTCGGGATGATGCTCATCCATTCCATGTTGGCCCGTCTGGCCTATCATCAGGAGATCATCTGGCCCATCATCGCCGTGTCTTCCTTGGGCGTTGTGGTGACCATTTACCACTTCGGCTTTGAGAATATTCGAGCTCGTGTTCTGCACGAACCTCGGGAACCCGATGGTGCATCCAGGTGTATCAATTATGAGATGGTGGACGAAAAACGCAACGGTGTCCCGACAGGCAGGAAAATAAAAAAAACCTGTGAAGGGCCTCGGGGCAAAGATGCCAGTGGGAATCCGTACCGTGGTTGGAACCCTAAGAATGCACGGTTTTGTATGTCGCCGTACTGCGACTATCCGAACCCTGTGTGGCAGGTTTGCGACACCAAGGGGTGTCCACTCGCGAAGAGCAAGGAGCCTTTCCGGCGAAAGCCCTTCGAGCCTGTTGTCTGCCCTGGAGGATGCAATACGACGTATCCTGCACTTCCGAAATCGACCGGCTTCCACAGTGCTGAGGAAGACAGTTACCACATTGGTATGGATGGGGTGCCGTCGGCGCCTGCTACCCAGCCTGCTCCTGGTACGACTCAGGTTCCTGGTACTGCCCCTGACGCGGAGGCTCTCGGGCTTCCCAATACCACCTACTTTACCGTCGAGAGGCTGGAAATGTTCCAAAAGCGTCTTACGTGCATCAAGCGCCCTGTGTAGTTAGCCTACCATAAACAATGACACTCTCTCCCACCGAAGTCCTTTCGGTGGGAGAGGAAACTGTTCTTTTAAATCATCAAATGTAAAACATGACCTGCCATTCATTTTCCATATTTGGAGTGATGGATGGCGGATTTGTTCTTTTACATTGCTCTTAGGATTTTACAAGGTTCAATGACCTGATTTGTTGTTTTAACAGCTGGTTGGCTTATAGCTAAACAATAAATTCGGTCATTGGATCAAAAACTACAACAACTCTCGATATAGGAGGAGAAAATGAAAACAATCAAAGCTATTGTGTTGTTCCTTGTGATGGTAGTGGCTTTGATTGCCACGCCAAACGCGTACGCCGGCCCCAGAATCGACAAGCTGAAGGAGGGAGTGGAAGTCATACAAACAGGCATTGAAATCGTAATCGACGATAAACCATGGTATGAAAAATTGCCTGGATATGAGTTTGTTTCCGGACACCTCGACTACTGGCCGAGTATTTTATTCGGTCGTTCGTTGGGTGGTATGGTGACTTTCTACTGTCTGTTTGTGTTGTTCATGCTGAGGACTCGCATGAAAAAGAAGAGGAAACATGGGTTCCTCTACCCTTTGATAGTCTGGGGTCCTCTTGCCAGGATCATTTCAGGGGGGTGCGAATTGATTGCATGGGAAGACAACACAATGTGGCTTCTTCTGCCGTCTGGCGCACTTGCCATTGTGATGATCATCTGGAAGCGTAAATGGATTGCGGACTTTTGGTTCTCCAGATGGGCCGGAATGATCAAGTTTTTTTCCAGGAATGAATTGCCGCCTTGGCTCCAAAAAAAGGCCAAGACTACGGTTGTTGGAGATGACGGAGTGGCCGAACAGCCGATTCCGGGCGAAAGCCCTGCCACATCTGCTACTGACGGTTCCGTGAAAACGGAGGCTACTACCCCCGGCACGTCTGCAGCCAATGCTCCTACGGGGACGGCAACAGGCCAAACCAGACAGCAAGTGGTACAACAACCTCCAACGCCTTATCACAGAAGTGTCGCGGAACTGCGAAAATTCAAGTTGATTCCTAGATTTTAGTTAGTCCTATAGAGCAATCCCATCCTCCTCATCAGAACTCTGATGAGGAGGTGGGAAAACTCTTGAAATAAATATCATAATTACTATTGACATATTAAATTAAATATTATATAATCTTATCCTATTTTAACCACTATAAGAACGATGA
>JADFWA010000243.1 GCA_015222855.1 Pseudomonadota bacterium
GGGTTTATCCCCGCCCGAAGTCCGAAGTTATCGTGATAAGCTTTTATAAAACATTTTTGGTTCCGGCTTGTCCGGGTTAGGCTTAGGCACTTTTATATTTGTGATAACAAATTCTTAGGATAGGGTGGTGAGAAAAATTGATCGGTGGCGGTATTGCAAAGCGCTATGCGAAAGCTTTTTTTGACATAGCTGAAGAGGAAGGTAAATACGAAGAATACTATGGCGAACTGAGGAGCTTTTCTTCCATACTTGAGGAAAGTGAAAGTCTGAGAGATTTTCTGTCCAATGCCGTTTTTGATCAGGCCGACAAGAAGGCCGTTGTCGAAAAGGTGTTGAAGAAAATTGACATCTCGGACATGACCTCTAACTTTCTTAATCTGCTGGTTGATAAACAGAGGATCAGCATTCTTCCTGATATAGAAAATTGCTACAGGGGACTTATTGACAGAACTTTGAAAAAGGTAAGGGTTGACGTCAGAACGGCCTTTCCCTTATCTGCTGAATTATCTGAAAGTATCAGGAGCAGTTTAGAGGCGCTTACCGGCAAGCAGGTTGACATTACGATTAAAGATGATTCAACACTTCTGGGCGGTATTGTTGTGGGAATTGGCGATACCATTTACGATGGAAGTATAAAGACTCAATTGAATAACATAGGGAATCTCTTAGGGGAGGGAGTATAGATGGAAAAAATCAGGGCAGAGGAAATAAGTGAAATAATTTCCCAGCAGATAAAGGATTATGAGAAAAAACTGGATGTGAGTGAAACGGGAACTGTCCTGTCGGTTGGGGACGGCATTGCAAGGGTCTATGGAGTGGAAAACGCCATGGCGATGGAACTGCTGGAGTTTCCCGGCGGGATATTGGGAATGGTTCTGAATCTGGAAACCGATAACGTTGGTGTTGCCATTCTCGGAGAAGACACCCATATCAAAGAGGGAGACATAGTCAAGAGGACGGGCAGAATTGCCCAGATTCCGGTCGGCGAGGCCGTATTGGGCCGGGTCATCGACGCAACCGGCGCGCCCCTGGATGGAAAGGGGCCGATTGAAGCGGCTGAATTCCGAAGGATAGAGATGATCGCCCCTGGGGTTATTGAGCGTCAGCCGGTTAATGAGCCAATGTATACCGGACTGAAGTCTGTCGACGCCATGACGCCTATCGGCAGAGGTCAGAGGGAGCTCATTATTGGCGACAGGCAGATAGGGAAGACCGCTATCTGTATTGATGCCATAATAAGGCAAAAGGATACCGGTATTAAGTGTATTTACGTTGCCATCGGTCAGAAAAAATCGACTGTGGCCCAGGTTGTGGAAGCATTGAGAAAACATGATGCCATGGACTATACCTGTGTGGTCACGGCCTGTGCCAGCGATCCGGCTACATTGCAGTATATTGCCGCTTACTCCGGATGCAGCATCGGGGAATATTTCCGGGATAATAAACAGGATGCCCTTATTATCTACGATGACCTCTCAAAACAGGCGGTTGCCTACAGACAGATATCTCTTCTCCTTAGAAGGCCTCCGGGTCGTGAGGCATTCCCAGGAGATATTTTCTATAACCACTCAAGATTGCTGGAACGTGCCGCGAGGGTGAGTGAAGAGTTAGGGGGTGGTTCCCTGACGGCGCTCCCACTTATTGAGACCCAGGCAGGAGACGTTTCCGCCTATATTCCCACCAATGTTATTTCCATTACAGATGGTCAGGTGTACCTTGAGCCGGATCTGTTCTTCTCCGGCATACGGCCTGCGATTAACGTAGGATTGTCGGTCTCCAGGGTGGGAGGGGCTGCCCAGGTTAAGGCCATGAAACAGGTCGCGGGGACGCTGAAACTTGATCTGGCACAGTACAGGGAGCTGGCCGCTTTCGCGCAGTTTGGCAGTGACCTGGACAAGGCAACCCAGGCGCAATTGGAAAGGGGAGTCAGGTTGGTGGAGATACTGAAGCAACCCCAATATCAACCGATGTCCCTATCGGAACAGGTGCTTATTCTGTTTGCCGGCGCCAGGGGTTTCCTGGATAAATATGAGGTTGAAAGGTTGAAGGATTACGAACCACAGCTTTTAAGTTTTGTGAGAGAGAAGTATCCCGAAATCATGAATGAGATAGATGAGAAAGAGGAGATAAGCCCCGAACTTGAAAAAAGAACGAGGGATGCTTTGACCGAATTTGATTCTATATTTGTTACCGAGTAGCAACTACTCAGCCACAAAGTCACCAAGGCACAAAGTGTAGAAATTAATAAAATGCCTCTGGTTATCATAGATCATGATATGATTTTAGTGACTTCGTGTCTTGGTGGCTAAGAATTACTAAGGAGTAAGTTTTAATGGCCGCATTAAAGGATATCAAAAGAAAGATTGTGGCGGTTGATAAGACCAAGCAGATAACGAAGGCCATGAATGCGGTGGCTGCCTCGAAGTTTAAGTCTGCTCAATTGAGAATGGAGAATTTCAGGCCCTATGCAAGTAGATTTATGGAAGTGCTCAACAGTCTGGCGCTCCGTGTGGATTCCGACTCTCATCCTCTTCTGGCCGTGAGGGATCCGAAGAAGATCAGAGTGGTCTGCATGACATCGGACAGAGGGCTTTGTGGAGGCTTCAACTCAAACTTAATCAGGGCTACAGAGAGATTCATCAAAGAGAAAGAGGGGGAAGATAAAGAGGTATCATTGATCTCGGTGGGTAAAAAGGGCAGAGATTTCTTCAGGAAAAGAGGGAATATTGTCAATGAGCACATCGATGTGTTTGGAAAATTTGATATGAGCCTGTCCGTTGGAATCGGGGAAGATGTGATCACCTCCTTTGTTGAAGAGGAATACGATGAATTGTACCTGATTTATAGTGAGTTCATCAATGTAACCATTCAGAGGCCGACGGTTGTGAGGCTGCTTCCCCTGCCCTCCATAGGTAAGGAGAGGGAAATAGAACCGGAGAAGAGGGTTGAGTACATCTATGAGCCCTCCGATGAACTTTTGTTGGACCAGCTTCTTCCGATGTATATTCGGGTTCTTATTTACAGGGCGCTCGTGGAAACATCGGCCGGAGAGAACGGCGCAAGGATGGCGGCCATGGACAATGCCACCAGGAATTGTGAAGAATTGATAGATGATCTTACCCTGAAATATAATAAGGCAAGACAGGCAGCCA
>JADFWA010000244.1 GCA_015222855.1 Pseudomonadota bacterium
AGCTTGTCCTCGACTCCGATCGGGGACACATGTTTCACAATTAAGCGTCTAAACCCCTTCCTCCGCCAACTCCTTCAGAAGTTTTTGCGCCCTTTTATTTCGCGGGTTTATGGACAGGACAAAGCGAAGTCTACTGATAATCTCTTCTCTTTTCGAACTGTCCCCCTCTTCTGAGCAATACTGAAGATACTGTATTCGAGCCAGATTAACATGGGCATCCTCTTGAGAATGGTTCAGCGAAAGGGAGCGCTGGTAGGCTGTACCCGCCTTCTCATAAAGTCTCATGTTTTCGTAAACGGACCCCAGGTTATTCCATGCATCCGCGTGGTCTGGATTTAACGCCAGCACACTCTCAAATAACTCGACGGCCTTTTCGTAATTGCCGAGCTGGATACTCAAATTCCCCATATTAAAGACAGCCTTGATATGAGATGGATCTCTATCCAAAACGTCTTGATATTCCCGCATTGCCTCGTCAAACATGTCATGCCGGTCATATAGAACAGCCAGACAGAAACTGGGGGAAACGGCATCAGGATCTGCTTCGATAGCCCTTTTGTATTGTTGAACCGCACCTTGATAGTCTCCCTCCAAATCTACAATGTGAGCGATATTGATCATCGCCTCGATACTTTCCTGATTCAATTCCAACGCGCGCTCATACATCTGTTTCGCACTGCCAAGCCTGTCCATTCTTTCATATATATATCCCATATTATTGTGTGCTTCCAAATTATCAGGTTCCAGTTCTATCACTCTCTGGAAACATTCAACAGCCTCATCGTAATCCTCTCTCTGGAGATAAACAAAACCCAGATTCACATAGGCATTCGTGAACGTACTATCAAGTTTTATGCATTCTTTATATGCTTCAATGGCTTTATCAGGCTGTATTTCGACAATGTCATACCGGTATCCTTTTGCGAACCATTCTCTCGCGGAATTTTCTTTGTTCATATGAACTTCCCCTTTAATTGGTAAATTCGTAATTAAAAAGTGGAACTCCCCGCCCACAGGGCGGGGCTTCCCGGCAAGGAAAACGTTTATTCATATTGCGCCCCCTTGCGGGATGCGCCCCCGGTCCCGAAACACCTGATTCCGGCAATTCACCGTCAACCGGTCTTGCCGTACATTTTCCGGTTTAATCCTTTTTCTCACCGGACATAAGAGTGCGCAGAATATCCTCATTGCCTACAATACCGACCAGTTTGCCCTGATCCAGGACAGGCAGAGTGTGTATGTTATTTTTCACCATCAGTGTGGAGAGCTCTTCCAGACTGGTTTCCAAATCGACCGTTATGGGATCAGGGGTCATGGCATCGTTTACCGTGATTGCGGCCATTTTCCGCACTTCTTTCTCGATATTTTTCCGGGAGGTTAAAGGGATAAAACTGTCGAGCAGGATGAAAAAGGAAGGCAGGGGGATTTCTCTTTGCTGGGCGATCAGATCATCCTGGCAGATAATCCCCACCAAGCGGCCTTCTTTATCAACCACAGGCAGACCATTGATGTGGCGTTCAAGCAGTAATTTGGCGGCCTGAACAATTTCCGTCTCTGGATGAACTGTAATTACTTCCTCTGTCATAATATCCTTAGCCTTGAGCATCTGATCTACCTCCTTATTTTTTGTAAAAATAATATTACCTCTAATTTCTTCTGAAGTCCACTGTTGATTTATAGGCTTGACCCGCAAACATCTCTCCCATATACTCCCCTGACCAAAAAGGAAACACCGGAAGGATTCACATGCCGTACAGCCCGCCATTCATCACCATGGCATTTGCCAACCTGTTTAACGTATCCAGTTTTGGCGCCTTCTTCCTCTTTCCCCTTTTCATTACACACCATGGGGGCTCCAAGTCAGACATAGGGATTATTATGGGTGTCTTCGCCCTCTCCGCCGTACTCTGCCGCCCCTGGATTTCCGAGATGGTCGACCGGATCGGGCGCAAGAAAAGTTACACCATCGGATGCATTATCATGAGCATCGTTCCCGCAATGTACCTCCTTTTTCAAGGGGACCTGTCCGACTTCTACCTTCCACTCATTCTTGTCCGTATCTTACATGGCGTGGGGTTGGCCATCTGCTTTACGGCTTCATTCACCTATATCGCCGACATCGTCCCTGAGGCACGCCTGAACGAAGGAATCGGCATGTTTGGAGCTACGGGACTCGTGGGACTGGCCATCGGACCCGCCGTTGGTGAGCTGATAATCCGTGAATTCGGCTTTTCCATTTTCTTTCTTGCAGCCACAGGAATGGCGATCCTCGGTCTCTTGACCCACCTTGTCGTACCCGAATCCTTTGTGCGTCTCCCGCATGAGCCGCGCCAGTCCTTCTCCTCCGTCCTGCTAAAGAAAAAGATATTGATTGTGACACTGCTCGCCCTTCTGTTCGGGTTCGGCCTGGCAGCCTCCGGCAGCTTTGTTTCCCCTTTTGCCGAGGAGCAGGGTCTCGCGTTCATTTCCCTTTACTATATCTCATATTCGGGAGCGGCAATCCTGACAAGGTTTTGGGGAGGGAGGCTTGCGGACACGATTGGAGAAGACCGGATAATCCCCCCTGCCCTGATCATGACCGGGGGAGGTCTTTTGATTATGATCTTCCTGGGAGGAAACACTATCCTCGTTCTTTCAGGCCTTGTGACGGGCTGCGGACACGGATTTCTCTTCCCATGCCTGAACTCACTGGCCATACGCAACGAACCCGTCAATATCCGTGGCAAGATCACAGGCATCTTCACAGGGGGAATCGATACCGGGGCTTTTATCGGGTCTATTATGCTGGGCTACATCGGACAATGGGCAGGCTTTAGGGTACTCTTCTTTGCAGCGGGTCTTGCCCTCATAATGGGGCTTGGCGTTTACAGGTTTCAAGTAATGAATAATAAGGTGGAACCAACATAGATGAAGACCTGCCATCATTGTAAAAAGGAGCTTGATATAGACCGAAAAGTGGGCAGAAGAGATACCTGCCCCTTTTGTGACGCAGACCTCCATGTCTGCCTTAACTGTCGATTCCGCGATCCGGGGGCATATAACCAGTGCCGGGAGACACAGGCGGAAAGGGTTATTGACAAGGAGAGGAGCAATTTCTGTGACTATTTTGACTTCAGGGACGCTGCCCCCGGTGAAAGCCGCGAAGAAAAGAGGCAGAGAGCAAAAGAAAAGTTGGAAACCCTTTTCAAGACAGCAAAATAATTGACATTTATCAAAGCAAATATTAGTTAACCAATTGTGATGGTCTCGTAAAAAGTCAAAAACTTGTCAATTGTAATACAAATATATTTATGTGACATATTTAGTCCCTTAATTGTAAAGTTCTTGCAAAAATGGCAAAAGAATTAAAACCAATTACGAAATCACGAAGAAAGCATTCGGGAG
>JADFWA010000245.1 GCA_015222855.1 Pseudomonadota bacterium
CCATTACTTTCAGTAAGCGCTTTTTTGCAATCCATCATGCCTGTACCGGTTTTCACCCTAAGTTCTTTTACCATAGCTGCTGAAATACTCAATTTTACCCCACCTCCCCAGTTTCCTCATTTAAAGTCTGATCAGTATCACTCACAGCGGGCTTCTCTAAATCAAGCCCCCCCTCTTTAGTTTCGATACTCTCCGGAACATCTGCCTCCAAATCATCTTCCACTTTAATTTCTTCCGAAATCTCTTCCGACAATTCCTTGTCGCTTTCGGCCTGCAGGCGCTCCTCAAGCTTTCCTTTGCCCTCAATAACGGCATCTGCCATCTTTGAAGAAAATAATTTTATAGCCCTTATCGCATCATCATTCCCAGGAATAACATAATCTATCTCATCAGGATCGCAGTTGGTATCAACTACGGCTATTATCGGAATCTTTAATTTTCTTGCCTCATTTATCCCGATGCTCTCTTTTCTTGTATCAACAACAAAAACTCCCTTCGGCAGCCCTCCCATATCTCTTATGCCGCCCAGGACCTTTTCAAGCTTATCCCGTTCCTTTTGACGTTTCAGTATCTCTTTCTTGGGAAAAGCGTTGATACTTTCATCTTCAAACATACTGTCCAGGGTATTTAACCTGTCAATACTCTTCTTTATGGTGTCATAATTGGTAAGCATTCCACCCAGCCATCTTTGATTGACATACGGCATACCGCATCTTTCCGCTTCATTCCTTATAGATTCCTGGGCCTGTCTCTTCGTACCGACAAACAGGACTTTTCCTCCCTCTGCCACGAGATCGACGACAGCACTGTAAGCGATCTTGAACTTCCCCACGGTCTGCTGAAGATCAATGATGTAAATACCATTCCTTGCACCGAATATGTAGGTTTTCATTTTAGGGTTCCACTTGTTTGTCTGATGCCCGAAATGAACCCCGGATTCGAGCAACTGCTTCATTGAAACATGTCCCATAACAACTCCTTTTAAATTTGTTTTTTCGAGACTTCTCCAAAAGCCTCTTTTCCTCCACCCTCATCCTCTCGCCGGAAAACTTTTTACAAAGCAACACCCCGGCAATCAGAGGGTGTGCGTGATACGTCGGTGGCAGATAACATAAACATTCTATATTATCAAGGGGAAAAAGCAACACAAGGCGAAGGGTTAAAGGTCAAGGGTCAAAGGAAAGAGCCTTTAGCCTTTAACCTTTAGCCTTTTACCTTCACGTCCGATAGTGCGCGTTAATCTTGATATAATCAAAGGTAAGGTCGGAAGTATATACACGAAAAGACTTGTTACCCATACCAAGTTTCACAAGCACCCTGATATGATCTGCCCCCATTATCTCTATCAACCTCTTTTCATCAACCCTTGTTCCTTCTCCACCGGCAAAAAGAGGAATCTCTCCGATGCTGAGTTCCATTCTACCTGTCGGCAGGTCTATGCCCATCGCGCCTACGGCGGAAACAATCCTTCCCCAGTTGGGATCTTCCCCGAAAAACGCCGTCTTCACCAGATTGGATCCGGCAATACCATATGCCACTTTTTTCGCATCCGCGAGAGTTTTAGCGCCATCAACGACGATCTCTATCACCTTTGTCGCCCCTTCACCATCCCTGACAATAGCTTTCGATAAATCAACCATCAAATCAAAGAGCATTTCTTTAAAGATCGTTAGATTTTTCGACGGCCCGGCAATCGGCTTATTTCCGGCAACACCATTGGCCAGTATTATGGCTGTATCATTTGTACTCATACATCCGTCAACCGTAATGGCATTGAAACTAAAATCTACCGCCTGCCTGAAAACGGAGTCAAGACAACGCCGGCTGATATCAGCATCCGTCATTATAAAGGAAAGCATGGTAGCCATATCCGGTTCTATCATTCCAGCCCCTTTGGCTATTCCGCAGAGGGTAATTTCCTTTGAACCGATTTGCCCCTTCCGGTATTCGATCTTGGGGAACGCATCCGTCGTCATAATCGCTTCTTCAGCGTCGAAAATTCCATCAGGACTCAATCCTTTGACCAGTCTGCCGATTCCTCTTTTAATCTTCTTTATCGGAAGATCCTCCCCAATAACGCCTGTGGAGGCAACCAGAATCAGATCATCCCTTATATTCAACTTCTCAGAAACAGCCCCTGACATCGCAAGGGCATTTTTATACCCCTCATCCCCCGTGGCGGCATTCGCGTTACCGCTGTTAGTAACGATAGTCTGGGCTACTCCCTTTTTTATCCTTTCCATATCAAGAATAACCGGAGCCGCCTTAAAGCGATTTTTTGTAAATACCCCAGCCGCCGCCGCCGGAACTTCGGAAAAGATCAAGGAAAGATCTTTCTTGCCGTCATCCTTGATCCCGACACTGATCCCGTTTGCAAGAAACCCGGGAACTATCAAGTTATTCTTATCCAAAATCATAACAGCCCCTAATTACAATGAAGAATGAAGAGTTAAGAATGAAGAATGGCTGTATTCACCAAACAAATTTTCAATTCTTCACTCTTCATTCTTAATTGCCATTCATGGCCTATCTTCCACAACACTTTTTATATTTCTTCCCACTGCCGCAGGGACAGGGGGCATTTCTCCCGATTTTTTTACTCTCTCTTTTTACGGTTTTTGGCACTGCTGCGGTATCACCATGACTGAAGACATAATTTTCGGTTGACGGCCTGTGTATCTCCTCTATCTCCTCTTCCTTCTGAATCTGTACCATACATAATTTTTCAAGGGTATCTTCTTTAACACGTTGAACCATACCGGTAAACATGTCATACCCTTCCATCTGATACTCTCTTTTGGGGTCTTTCTGTCCGTACCCCCTCAAACCGATACCCTCTTTGAGATGATCCATCGCCAGGAGGTGATCCTTCCAGTGCGCATCTATCGACTGGAGCATAATAATCTTCATCAGATAATCTGTAATCTCCTCACCAAAGTCTTTTTTCTTATCATGAAGCAGGGTTCTGACACCTGAAACTATCTTTTCCTGAATCGTCTCCTTGTCGATATTGTCCCGATTTAACTCACTGAAATTAAGCTTTAAAGAAAATTGCTTGTAAACTCTCTCATCCAGACCCTTGAGGTTCCACTCTTCCGGATGAAGTTTTTCATCTATATAATCATACAACACATCCTCAACAACCTCTTCCAGGATATCATCAATATTTGCCCACAGATCTTCACCCTTCAGGACATTTTTACGCTGATCATATATAACCTCCCTCTGTCTGTTCATCACGTCATCATATTCGAGGAGATGCTTGCGTATGTCGAAATTCTGTCCTTCCACCCTTTTCTGGGCATTTTCAATCGCCTTGGAGATGAGATTGTGTTCGATCGGCTGTCCTTCTTCCATACCGATCCTGTCCATAACGGATGAAATCCTCTCTGCGCCGAATATGCGGAGAAGATCATCTTCCAGGGAAAGATAAAACCTTGAAGATCCTCCATCTCCCTGCCTTCCCGCTCGCCCCCTGAGCTGATTATCTATCCTCCGGCTTTCATGCCTCTCCGTTCCCAGTATATGAAGCCCGCCGAGATCAGCAATTCCCTCTCCCAGCTTTATATCGGTTCCTCTTCCCGCCATACTGGTAGATATGGTAAGGGCCCCCGGTTGACCGGCCTGCGCAATTATTTCAGCCTCCTTCTCGTGATTTTTGGCGTTCAGAACATGGTGTTTTATACCCGCCCTTGTCAGGTACTTGCTCAAAAATTCAGACTTCTCAATGGATATCGTTCCGACCAAAACCGGCCTTTTAATCCTGTTTAACTCCTTTATCTCTTCTATAACGGCATCGAACTTTTCCTTTTCCGTTTTATAGATGACATCCGAATTGTCAATCCTTATCATCGGCATATTTGTCGGAATAATGATGACCTCCAGATTATATATCTCTTTAAATTCAGCGGCTTCCGTATCCGCCGTACCTGTCATCCCGGCCAGCTTATCGTACATCCTGAAATAATTTTGAAAGGTAATTGATGCAAGAGTCTGGTTTTCTCTCTCTATCTTTACCCTCTCTTTTGCCTCCAGCGCCTGGTGCAGACCGTCACTGTATCTCCTTCCCGACATGACCCTGCCTGTGAACTCATCAACGATCAGTACCTCTCCATCCTTCACAAGGTAATCGACATCCTTTTTGAACAGGGTATGTGCTTTCAGCGCCTGGTTGACGTGATGAAGTGTCTCTATGTTTCTGGGTTCAAAGAGATTCTGAACCTTAAGGTATTTCTCCGTTTTTGACACGCCATCCTCTGTAAGGACAACCGTTCTGCTCTTTTCGTCTACGGTGTAATCATGATCCTTTTTGAGCCTGGGAATCATCTGATTAATTCTGTAATACATATCGGTAGACTCTTCAGAGGGACCGGATATTATAAGCGGTGTCCTTGCCTCATCGACCAGTATGCTGTCCACCTCATCGACAATTGCATAGTTGAAGTCTCTCTGGACATAATCCGCGATGTCAAACTTCATATTATCTCTGAGATAGTCGAAACCGAATTCATTGTTTGTTCCATAAGTAACATCTGAATTGTATGCGGCTCTCCGCTCCTCTTCATCTATACCGTGGACAATCTTCCCAGCGGAGAGTCCGAGAATTTCATAGATGGGCCCCATCCATTCGGCATCCCTTTTGGCCAGGTAATCGTTAACGGTAACAACATGAACACCACGGCCTGTCAATGCGTTCAGATATACAGGCATTGTTGCAGCCAGTGTTTTCCCTTCTCCGGTCTTCATCTCCGCGATTTTCCCTTCATGCAGAACAATAGCGCCGATTATCTGAGCGTCAAAGGGTCTCATCATCAATGTTCTCCTGGCAGCCTCCCTGACAACCGCGAATGCCTCCACCAGGATGTCATCAAGTTCCGCCCCTTTTTCAAGCTTCTCCCTGAAGTATCCGGTTTTGCCCCCAAGTTCGGAATCACTGAGAGCCATCATAGAAGGTTCAAGATCGTTTATCTCCTCAAGAATAAAAGACAACCTCTTCAACTCCCTGTCATTCTTGCTACCGACAACCTTCCTTAATATCGAACCAAACATAAAAACCCCTTTTCAAAAAAAAAACCGGCAATAAATTACCGGTATCAGAAAAATAGAATTCAGTATTCAGAAAAAAAACAGGCACTTAATTGTGAAATACGTTTTTTTCTGGCAGAAAATAAATTCGAATATCGGAAATCGGACAACGATTTACGAATTACGTGCTTCGGATTTCCGGTTTATCCGGGGTAGGCACTTTCATATAATATGGCCTAAAACAGATACCTGCGAGGATTTACAGGGACACCATTAAGAAAAACACCATAATGAAGATGCGGCCCCGTGCTTCGCCCGGAATTACCAAGATAACCTATAATATCTCCCCTCTTAACCCTTTTACCTTTTCTGACAGTGGCCTTCGTAAGATGACCGTAATAGGTGGTTATTCCGTTCCTGTGGTCTATCTTCACCATATTTCCCATACCCGGCTTTTTTTGCATACTTGCAACAATACCATCTGCCGGCGCCACTATCTCTTTTCCTATCTTCGCCGCAATGTCTATCCCTCTGTGAAATTCCCTTTTCCCTGTAAATGCAGAAATTCTATATCCGAACTCTGAAGTTACCCAACCTATCACCGGCCAGATAGATGGAGTAGAGGCAAGTACAGATCTCTGTTTCCCCAGAAATTCCAGTAATTCTGTAAAGCTTTTCTCCTGGGACGTAGCGTCTTCCAGAAGCCTGTCGATATTCTTGCGAATATTACCGATCAGAACCTCCTTAGACCCCATATCGCCTTCTTCGGGTATAGGCCCGCCCACTCCGAGGACCTGACCGTTATCATAACTGCTCCTGAGATTGGTCATAATCCTTATTTTTTTATCAAATTGTTTGAGATCCGCTATTCTCTCTTCAAATTCGCCGATCTTCCTGGCCAGCAAATCGATCTGTTTCTTCTGAACAACGGTCAACCGCTTCAGGTCGGCAAGCTCAACCGTCTCCCTCTTGATCCTGATATAGTCGTAGGAAAAATATGCGAGAGAAAAAATGGCGACAATGACTGAAATTGAGACAAATTTTATAAGAGTACTTGATGCATTTATTTTCTTAACTGAACTTTTCTTTTGAGGAACAATAAGCAGGGTATAAATATTTTTTGCCATGTTATTAGCTCCTTTTTAGGGTAATTAATAAATGCGAATAAAAATTAAATTACGTAAGATTACCATAACAATCTTAAAAGTCAAGACCTTATTGGAAAATTACCCCTCCCGTCAGTTTGCGATCACGCGGTACTTGATTTCAAAAAAGTTCCTGATATAAGATTGATACAATCGTAAAAAGTCCGTCATTCCCGCGTAGGCGGGAATCCATAAACGGCTAAGCACTTGAAAAGACTGGATTCCCGTTTTCACGGGAATGACAAAATTGTGTATATTTCGACTTTTTACGAGACCATCAAATTTGACGGGCCTTCAAAGTAACAAAA
>JADFWA010000246.1 GCA_015222855.1 Pseudomonadota bacterium
GAACCGGCGTCTTTTGCCTTTTTATGGTCCAAAAGCAGCGCAATATCCGCATCGCTGTCAGGCCATTCATCACCGGTACCGTATGTACCAAAAAGATAAATGGCCTGCACATCCGGATAGTGATTGAGAACAATTCGAATAATTTCAGCTCCTATACTCATACACTCACCTCGATAATCTTCATGGTGTCATTGCCGAAGATGTCCACCACTTTTACTGCGATCTTGCGCCGCCCCGGCGGGCATTCCCTGAACACGCTTTTGGGTTCCAGCGACCGGTCTTTTTTGGTGCGGGAATTCGAGGGACGCAATACTAATTAGATATAAATAACTTTGTATCATGTCCTCGGAATTACCCGTTCGTCCTCTTCTGTCCAGGCGAGATCGTAGCTAACACTCCGCCCGCCGCCGGGATTTTTCACCAGGATACCCTTTTTCAGAAGATCGGCTATATCGCGTTTGACTGTTTCGCGGCTCACCTTCGTAATACCCCTGTATTTCCGGTTTGTGAGACCTCCCTCGAAGCCGTCAGGTCCCACGTCAAGAAGGCGGTTGACCACCTTTTGTTGCCGCTCATTCAGCGCAATCCCGCTTCGCCGGTGCCAGAACCGTGATTTTAGAAGCACGTGCCGGACCTCGACTTCAGATCGCTGGATAGATCTCTCCAGGCAACCCATGAACCACAGGAGCCAATCAGTAACATCTCCGTCACCCTTCTGGTTCCTCTCCAGCACATCGTAATAATTGTCCCGCTCAATACTTATCTGCGCGGACATGCTGTAAAGGCGATTTCCCCTTCGCTCATCCTGGGCAAGGGCCATATCGGTGATGGCCCGTGCGATGCGTCCATTGCCATCGTCGAAAGGATGGATGGACACAAACCAAAAGTGTGCCAGAGCGGCGCGCAGCAAACCGTCCAGATTCTCCGGTGGCGATTTCCACCACTCAAGAAAGCGATTTATTTCCGCTTCGATCCGATGGGAAGGAGGGGCTTCGTAGTGGATCTTTTCCTTGCCTATCGGTCCCGACATAACGTGCATCGGCTTGGAATCCTGCCGCCAGTCTCCCACCAGGATATTGACCATCCCGGAATAGCCGGTCGGGAAAAGTGACGCATGCCATCCTTTGAGACGTTCTGATGTGAGCGGCTTTTCATGATTGGCCGTTGCATCAACAAGCATTTCTACCAGGCCATCCACGTTTCGCTTCGTGGCCGGCAGTCCCGCTGTGGGTAATCCGAGACGTCGGGCCACAGAAGATCGAACGGAATTGCGATCAAGCCTTTCTCCCTCGATTGAAGCCGTCGTGACGGTCTCCTCGGCAAGCACATCCGCCTGCATCTCCAGACCGATGTATATTGCCTCTCCAAGAAGCCTGCCCTGCGCTTGCCGTACATGCCCCAGTGGTCGGAGAAGCGCCTCGCTATGCCACCTGAAGTCGCACCAACCTGGAGTTTGCCATACATACTGAACCATTTAGATCGCCCATACGGGTCACAATAAGACCCAAATAAGTATTATAATTGGAACATATAATGGCCCGATTATATCCGATATTTGGGGCATTGTCCAGACCAATAGTAATGGAGGCGGAAACGGGAGGGGGGTATAGGGGGACAGAGCCCTTTTTAGCTTATCTGACGTCTCCATGTAATAAGATTGACGGCTTCGTAAAAAGTCGGATTTAGCGAAATGACAGGCCAAAGGGACTTTTTACGAGGCCATCAATTTTGCCTTTAACCTTTAGCCTTTTGCCTTTAGCCCTTTACCCTTAACCTTAAGATTTACAGATTCCAGATAAACGTCACCCCACTGTTTGGGAATATCCACTCGTCATCGCTTACCTTCAACCTTATCGATTCCCTCTCCTTCTTGACCACCTCCGGATAGGGATGTTTTCCGGCAAAGAAACTTACCTCTCTTACGTTCTTCAGATTCGCGCCACTGTAGTTAAACGAAATTTCCAAACCCCTTGTGGGATAGACCAGATAGACGGAGAAAATATTATTGCCCTTAAACTTCCTGGTTTCAATCTCGATCTCCATCCTTACAGATTTGTTCAATTTTTCTTTGAGCGTGTCTCCCCCACACCACACCTCGTATCCCCTATCCGTATTTTCGGTTTTGATAATGGTAACGTCTTCGCCATCGACGCGCACCCGGTTTACCTTGAAGTCGCTCTCCCTGAACAGGTCTTCCCCCCGGTTCAGAAGCCACCTGTATTCACACCTTCCATCATCGAAAAGGGCGGTAAGTTGTTTGTCATTCCGGGCACAGCCGATGATAAAGACGCTGTTTCTAAGGGTTTTGGTATATTCTATATGGGTCGTGACCTTAAAATAGTCACCCGTGAGATCGTCATCAGTCACGTTTATATCGTATTTGAAGTCCGTCCTTAACTCGAGCTGCCTGTCCTCTTTCCCGAAGAGGGTTTCAAACATCTCATAGTAAATCGCATTGCCCAGTTCCGCATCCTGAGCCCTTGTCTGGAAACAGTTTCGGATTATATTGTCTATCCTTGATATGGATCTCTCCTCATCCGGGATGAATATCCTCCGCAACCGGGGTTCTACGGTATTGGCTTTCCCCTCATGCACAAATACCCGTGGCGCCCTTTTGCCCAGTACGCACAGTATTTCATAGCTTATCGTCCTTGCCTTTTTCGCAATCTCATTGGCCGAGATGTATTCATCCCCCTGTTTCCCCATCAGGACAACCTCATCTCCTACCTCACACTCCGGTATATGGCTTACATCTATGGTGCACATATCCATAGAGACACGTCCAACAAGAGGCGCCCTTTTTCCCCCTATCAGCGCCTCTCCCTGATTTGAGAGTATAAACCCGTAACCGTCTCCGTATCCGACAGGAATGGTTGCTATCCTGGTCGGTTTATCCGTAACATGAGTCCTGTTGTAACCGATGCTATAACCCTTCGGAAAATCCTTCAGAAGCACCACGCTGGTTTTGAAGCTCATGACCGGCGATAGGTCCGCCTTTGCTGCTGTGCCTGGAGAGGGGTATATCCCGTAGGACATGAGACCGGGCCGCACCATATCAAGAGTGAAGTTGGAAAAGTTAAGTATTCCGCCACTGTTGCACATGTGTTTTATCGGGATGTGTATGTCATTTTCTTCCAGTTTTTCAAGGAGTCCCCTGAACAGTTTCCACTGCATCTGGTTATAGTCATCGTCTTCAACTTCACTGGACGACAGGTGGGAAAAAATGCCCTCCACCGTAATGTTGGGAAACTCAAGGACTTCCTTGAGCATATTAAAGGCCTCATGGTGAATAGTTCCACCCCTTCCCATTCCCGTATCCACTTCGATGTGGATCGGTGTCATGGCGCCCATCTTTTCATAGCTTTTCTGCAGCTCCCGGGCAAAACCGAGATCGGAAACAGAAGGAGTCAAATTGTACTTGATGATTTCATTTATTTCGGAGACCGTAGCCGGACTCAGGATGAGTATGGGTGCATCTATCCCGCTTACCCGCAGTTGCACCCCTTCATCCGCGTTGGCAACCCCCAGAAGGGCGGCGCCGTTTTTCAGGGCGACGTTGGAGATTTCAATCGCTCCGTGACCGTAGGCATCCGCCTTGACCACCTGTAGAATTTTCACATCGGGACCGACCAGTCTCTTTATTTCATTCCAGTTGCGGCTGAAGTTTTCGAGGTCAACCTCCACCCAACTTCTGTATTTCAGGTCATCTCTTAGTGTCATTTTGAATCCAAACAAGCCTTTTAGTCTCATGTATAAAGATAAATCTCCCCCCCTTTATGAAAGGGGGACTTTAAAGTGCCACCTTCTTAAGTTAATGGTATTAATTTTAAACTTTAAATCCTACTTCTTCGTCATAATATAAACTCCGTCCCATTCACCAACAGGCGGATTCTTTTTAATCTCCCTGCATCTTTCGATATATATCTCTGAGGGAGGATCTCCCGGACGGATAGATAGCACATCCTGAAAACAGATAACAGCCTCGTCCCACTCTCCCTGTCTATACTTTGCCAGACCATCCTCAAACGGTTTGACAAAACCTTCCCACTTTTCAGAGTCTTTCATTTCCCCCAAAAGTTCATATATCTTCACGGGAAGTTCCTTCCCCTTGACCCTGACCAAATCAAGCTCCCGGCAGAAGAAGTTTTCCTTTACCCTGTCGTATGTATATTCGCTGATAATGACATTTGTCCCGTATTCTTTGTTAATTCCCTCCAGCCTCGAACCAAGGTTTACACTGTCCCCCATGACGGTGTAAACAAATCTCATCTCGGAGCCCATATTTCCCACCACCATGTCGCCACTGTTCACGCCTATCCCTATGTCAAGAACCGGCCTGCCTTCATCCGCCCACTTTTTCTGAAGTGTTTTCAATTCTTCCATCATTTCCCGGGCCGTACTGCATGCCCTCGCCGGGTGGTCCTCCTGCGTGAGAGGGGCGCCGAATACGGACATGATGGCATCCCCCATGTATTTGTCAAGGAGACCCTCGTGTTTAAAGACCACATCGGTCATGGCGGTCAGATACTCGTTGAGTAGATGAACCAGTTCCTCCGGCGAAAGCCTCTCGGAAACGGTGGTAAAACCCCTGATATCGGAAAAAAGCACGGTAAGGTCTTTTTTTTCTCCCCCGAGCTTTAACATTGAAGGATCCTTTAATATTTCGTTGATGACAGACGGCGTAAGGTAATACTGGAAGGCACCCCGTATCTTCTTCTTCTCCCGCTCCTCCGTTATGTATTTGTAAACGGTTATGCCGATGTAAACGGCCAGCATGGTAACTACCGGGTAGACAAGGTTGAGCCAGAGGTTGTAGTGAGTAAAGACAAATCTGTTAAACAGAATATAGGCGGCAAGAAGCATCAGACTGAAGATAACTCCGGAAACCGCTCTAACCCTGGGGAGGGCGATGCCGATGACGAGGCCAAGGAAAATTATGGCGGCAATATCAAACAACCCGACCCAGTCGGGACGCTTGAGAAAGCTCTGATGCAGGATATTGTCTATCACCGTGGCATGAACCTCAATCCCGGGGAAAACCGTACTGAATGGGGTTACCCTCAAGTCATAGATTCCTATAGCCGTGGCGCCAACCAGGACTATCCTGTCTTTAAAAAGTCCCGGTTCCAGACGGCCGTTTATGATATCGGTAATCGAATAATGCGAAAAGGTCTTAGGCGATCCAAGATAATTTATCAGCATCTTTCCTGACTCGTTGGTCGGGATATCGATACCATCTATCCTTATTCCCTCGACGCCGAAGTCCGCCATCTTAAGGGTAACCATAGGCCAGTCCATATACTGAAGCAGTACAGAAATAGATAGTGGTTGATAAAAACTGTCCCCAAACTTGATAACCAGAGGTGACCATCTTATCGTCCCGTCACTGTCCGGAAAATAATTAAAATATCCGCTGTTCTCCGCCGCATCGGACAGCGGTTCAACGTTTGCCGCCACCGCACATGTTCTCACCAGGGTAGATTCATCCGGATTGCGACTGAACCGCACTATCTGATATTTGGACCCGGAAATATTTTCGGCAGCTTTCTCGATATCTTCTCCGCTCAGGTGCGCTATGTCCTCCTCTGTGGTGTGGAAGAAATAGCCAAGCGTGACATTTTCCGCCTGCCTGATCGATCCGGCGAGAATGGCATCGGTCTTTGCGGGTTCGGCAAATACGATATCAAAACCCACCACTTTTGACCCGTATCCTTTCAATGTATCAACAAGTTTTGCGATTGTTGACCTCGGCCATGGCCATCGTCCCAGTTCAGCCAGGCTTTTTTCATCGATTGCCGCGATTACGATTTCTCCTCCAGGGGCTCTCTCACCCCTGGAGATCGTTCGCAAGTCCAGGGTTTTCAGCTCCATAAATCTGAGGAAGGGAACATTCATAAAATAGAGGAGTATTGCTATGAAGATAATGGAAAGGCTTATCTTCAGGGGAGATATTGATAATAATCTGTTGAATCGCTCATTCATAACGGTTCTCTTCCGAAAATTTGGCAAATAGTATCAAACCCCTCTTGAAAGTCAAGGCAAAGGGGTTAGAAATTGCGGAAAGAATACGGTCGGATAACGAATTTCTTGACAGAGGAAGCACGTTAGGATAAATAAAATTGCTCCTATGAAATGGCAAAAAAGGGCCGATGTAGCTCAGATGGTAGAGCAACTGATTCGTAATCAGTAGGTCAGCGGTTCGATTCCGCTCATCGGCTCCAGGAATATCAAGGGGATTTGCGACATTAAAATCGCGAATCCCCTTTTTTAATCCACAGATTTCGCAGATTACACGGATTACTTAGTGTCCATCCAGAAATGAGGATTTTTGTTCAAGATCAAGGCATGCGAAAAAAATAACCGCAGGCATATATTTGATATTCC
>JADFWA010000247.1 GCA_015222855.1 Pseudomonadota bacterium
GCATAATGGCAATGACAATGAAAAAGATCTGGAATTTGAAAAGTACTGAGTAGTGGAGACAGCTAATGATAAGGAGTAAAACATGAGTGTGGAAACTATTACAGAAGTATCACAGTATCTGACCTTCAAGCTTGAAGATGACGCGTATGCCCTGGGTGTCGCCGATGTCCGGGAGGTCCTGGAGCTGGAGTTGAACCATATTACGAAAATCCCCCGGACCCCGGATTACCTCCGGGGGGTAATAAACGTACGCGGAAGTGTCGTACCGGTTATCGACATGCGGATAAAATTCAACATGGAAAAAGAAGAAGCAACGATCGATACCTGTATCATTGTGATAGAAGTCTTATTGAACAGGAAAACCACAGTTCTGGGGATTCTCGCGGATTCGGTCCAGGAGGTAATTGACCTGGCTCCGGAACAGATCGAAGCCGCGCCGGAGATAGGAAATCAGCTTAATACTGAGTTTATTGCCGGAATCGGGAAAAAAGATAACAGGTTCATTATTATCCTGGAAATTGGCAAGATCCTGACTTCGGAGGAACTTCGGGATGTAGGTAAAACGGCAAGCGCGCTTACAGCGGAAAACAAAGTGCCTGTGTAGCTTAAGACCGTGACGGATGAAGGAAGAGGAAAAAGAGATGATGCAATCAAACCTTATTCAGTCACAGAAGATGGAATCCATCGGGAAACTGGCCGGCGGTATTGCGCACGATTTCAATAATATCCTTACGACCATCATCGGGCGTTCAGATCTGATTCTGATGGATTCCGCCGCGGATGAAGAGATCCGGGAGAATATCAGCGAGATAAAGAAATCAGCGAGGAGGGCGGCTTCCCTGACCCGCCAGCTTCTCGCGTTCAGCAGGAAGCAGGTGCTTCAGCCTGAAATTGTAAACTTGAATGAGCTGATTCTGGATATAAAAAAGATGCTCAGGATACTGATATCGGAAGATATTGAACTCTCAACAAACCTTTCCTCCAGCCTGGGCCTGATAAAGGTCGATCCGGGGCAGATCGTTCAGGTAATCATGAACCTGCTGATAAACGCGAGAGACGCGATGCCGAATGGCGGCAGGATAATGATTGAAACGGAAAACACCTATTTGGATGAGTTCAGCCGTAACTTCCATCCGGAGATAGTTCCCGGACAGTATGTAATGCTTGCGGTCAGTGATACCGGCTACGGCATGAATGAAGAAACATTGAAAAAAGTGTTTGAGCCGTTTTTCAGCAAAAAGGAGGCCGGAAAGGGGACCGGCCTCGGGCTTGCTACTGTGTATGGAATAGTCAAGCAGAGCGGAGGTTATATTTACGCTTACAGTGAACTGAAGTTTGGTACGACTTTCAAAATTTATTTACCGGAAACACCGGAACCGGCAAACGGAGTGAAAGAAGAACCTGGAAATCAAAAAGCTTTCAGTGGAAGTGAGAGGATCCTGTTTGTGGAAGATGATGACGATCTCAGGGAAACAACATGTAAAATGCTGAAGGGCCTCGGATACACGCTCTGCCAGGCAGGTTCAGGAGAGGAAGCTCTTAAAAAGTCTCAGGCAGATCAAAACGGGAAGATCGATTTGTTGATTACCGACATCGTAATGCCCGGTATGAACGGCCGGGAACTGGCCGATGGGTTCCTAGCAAGAAGCCCTGACCTGAAAGTATTATTCATTTCCGGTTATACCGATGACATCATTGCCCATCATGGGGTACTGGAAGAGAGGATCTCCTTTTTAGCGAAGCCGTTTTCAATATACGATCTTGCGTGCAAGATACGGAAAATTCTGGATGAACCGGGTGTCAGGAATATGAGGGCCTGAACTATTCCTGATTTCAAGGTGTGTGGAGTTGTTTTATGTGGAAGGACCGGAGTGGAAAGATATTATTAGTTGACGATGAGGGATCTATCCTCGAAACCCTTTCAAAACAAATGGATTCCTGGGGGTTCGGATGGATGAAAGCAAGCAGCGGACAAATGGCCCTCCGGAAGGTATCCGAAACTGATTTCGATCTCATCCTCCTAGATATCAATATGCCTGATATGAACGGCATCAGCGTATTAAAGGAGATCCGGGCTACTAATGAGGTAACCCAAATCATTATGATCTCCGGTCTCAGCCAAATGGAACATGTGCGGACCGCTCTGCGGGACGGCGCCTATGATTATCTGGTAAAGCCCTGGGATGCCGATGACCTGGAACTGACCATACGGAGGGCCCTGGCATACCGGCAGCTGCTCGCGGAAAGGAAGGAATACCAGGTTAACCTTGAAAGAGAGGTAGAGAAGAAAACGGAAGAGCTGTCGACGGCACTGACAAGAATAAACAGTACATATAATGAGACCATTCTCGCGCTGGGTTCGGCCCTTGAAACCAGGGATTCCGAGACTCAGGAACATTGCCTGCGGGTAGCTCATTACTCACGCGTACTGGCGGAAAGAATCGGGATCACTGATGAACGTTTTCTTCTCAACCTCGAGCGGGGGGCCTATCTCCATGATATCGGCAAGATCGGCGTCCCGGACCATATCCTGCGAAAAAGATCAGGTCTGACGGTAGAGGAATGGGTAATAATGAAAAAACATCCGGAGATTGGAAAATGCATCGTGGAAGGGATAGCGTTCCTCCATGACACCGTTCCGGTGATTTACTATCATCATGAACATTACAACGGTACCGGTTACCCTCAAGGCTTGAAAGGAGACGAAATTCCCCTGGAGGCCCGGATTTTTGCGGTGGCCGACGCGTTGGACGCGATCACTTCCGAACGGTGTTATCGACGCGCAATGAGTTTCAAGAAAGCAAAAGCAATAATCAGGGGTGAATCTGGAAAACAATTCAGTCCTGAAGTTGTGGATGTCCTCAACAGTCTCACGGAGCGGGAAATCATGCGAAGAGAGGTAAGCCATGTCCGGTAGCCTCCGAACCGTGAACACATACCGGATGATCGATCATCTTGAAGGGTTAAGCTCGAAAACCGAAGAGATCTTTCTGAAACTGGGGAAATCCCTTCCAGCCCTATACCACGAGTTAGAGGCGGGGATGGATAAAGCGAACAGTCTCATTGAGGTCTTTTCGCTGGATGGTATTTCTTCCCCCAACAATGGAGGGGGCCATATTATTACAAACAGTATCAGCAGTGCCGAAGAGCTTGTTGGTGAAGCATCCGGCTTTTTTATTGAGTTGGAAAACCGGGACAGTAAGCTGTTTAATACCATAAACAGCAGTATTGAATGTCTGGCTTCTCTTGAGAATCAGTTTGCCGACATCCGGGAAGATTCCATTGAAATGGAAGTTGTTTCACTAAACGCGAAGATCGCGGCGGTAAAAACAAAAAAACATTATGCGGGGTTTTCCTGCATAACCGATGAACTGAAGAAACTTTCAGCCGCGACAGTACAAAACACGGATATCCTGACTGACCATGGTGACACTGTTCTTAAGAACCTTACGACCTTTAACAGAAAAATCGACACTATTCAGAATGCTCAGCGATCATTTTATACCCATTTCAGGAAGGACCTGGGGAACATTTTTAAGGATTTCAACCATGAAGTCGAAGGGTTGGTTGAACATCTTACATCAGCAGTTACCGAAGCCGAATGCGTTAAAAGGCCTCTTAGTAATATCATGGAGATTATTCAACTGCAGGACCTCATCAGGCAGTCGCTGCAGCATGTTGAGCTGGCGCTGAAGGAATCAGACATAAAGAAAGTACCTAAGTCTGCCGACCAGGTCCTCGATGAACTGACTTTTGTGGAAAAAGTTTATCTGTTATGCGGTGAGCTGCTTGGGGACATCCAGGAGAAGGTTTCCCGAAGCACGAATATCTTCAGTATAAACATTACCGATCTCCGAAGTATCCTGAACAGAGTAAACCGGGACAGTGAATGCGTGCAACATCCTGGTGAATCAGGTGATGAAGGGGGCCGGAATGATGGTGGTCTGAAACGGATTGTTCGTGAATCGGCGCAAACACTGGAAGAGCTTCTCCTGGACCTGCAGGAATCCATGAAAGAAAAAAGCAGTATATCCAGCGACACAAAACAGATCCTTACTAACCTGAAGCTCCTTGAAATTGGTTTTACGGATTCATTGACAATTGTTGCACGGTTTTACCCGGTTAATGTAAACGCGAGAATGGAGGTGGCAAGATGGGACCTTCTCAAGCAGACAGGAATAGCAATTGAGGAAATATCAGATGCTACTGAAAGAATAAATCAGGACATGGACGCGGCCTTACAGTTAATCAGAAAAATAACGAAGGAAATCGATACTTCAATTAATCTCTATGCCAGGGGAATCTCAGGAGAAATAACCGCGATTGGGAATATAACCGGCCGGATAAAAGAGTGTTATCACCAGTTAGCGCTCTCAGGTGAAACATTGTCGGGTACGCTTCAGACATTTTCGGTATATTCGAACAAGTTTTTCTCTCTCCTTGATGATTCGGAACTTGATATAGGGAGACTGAATGAATTAATCGATGTGATAAAAGATATCCGTGAAACATTGCGGGCATCCGGGCAAACGGCGGAAACCGAGAAGGAACAGATACTTTCAGAAATGGGAATGGAAAAATGGGAACTGAAAAACAGCAGACTGGAAGAAATTGTTGGTAGATTTACCATTTATGCCCACAAACAGACGGCAGGGAATATTGGGGGATTTGAAATCGGGAATGGAGGAGAAGCCGGTGAGCTTACCATTTTCTAAAACACTACAGGGAAGTACCTGAGGGAGCTGGAATGAAAAAGATACTGATCGTAGATGATTCAAGCACGCTGCGGGCGTCAGTCGAGTTTACGTTGACCACAGAGGGGCATGAAGTATTGCAGGCAGAAGATGGGCAGCGAGGACTCAAGGTGCTGCAAAGTCTCGAAGGCAAAGAACATGAGCTCGGGATGATCATTACCGATATCAACATGCCTGTCATGGATGGGATCTCCCTGATAAAAGAGATAAAAAAGACCTCCTTCAAGTATATCCCCATTCTGGTAATGACAACTGAAGCTGAAGAAAGTAAGAAGAAGGAGGGGAAAGAGGCAGGGGCATCGGGGTGGCTGATAAAACCCTTCGATCCGGAACAACTCCTTGGTGTTGTGTCGAGGTTTGTGAAATGAAAAAAGCATTAATTGTTGGGGAGGACAACTGCAATGATTGACGCCAATGAAATGGTATTAGGGATTACACTATCGGGAAGATTCACTATTGAAAATTCGCAGAAACTTCATGAAGAAGTCGAGGATTTTCTTAATAATACAGTACCACTTGAAATATATATAAATGAAATTGAAGAAATGGATTTTTCCTTTCTTCAGATACTTTATTCGGTTGTCCTGACTGCCCGCACTTCGAAAAAGAAGATATCGGTTTTCACCGATAACGGCGAAATGATAAAAAACTTGCTCGTTCATACGGGATATGAATCCCACTTTACCGTTAAAAAGAATCGGTCCGGAGCGAACTGTCTGATTGGAGGTATCTATTATGACTAATGTTGATGAAAAGAAGGCAAAACTGACACTGTCAGGAAGATTGACTATCGAGAACGCGCAAAAGATTTGTGATGAACTTCAATCATCTTTTGAAAACTCATTTAACCCTGAGATTTTTCTAACAGAAATTGAGGAAATTGATTTATCTTTTCTCCAGATTCTGTATTCACTTATCCTGACTGCTCACAAACTGGAAAAGAAAATCTCGGTTTTCATAGATGACCCGGAGCTGATTAATAAACTCCTTGTTGCGGGGGGATTTGAGTCCCATTTCAGGATAAAAAAAGACCAGTCCGGGACCAACAGTTTGATAGAGGGCATTATCGATGGATGATACCTATACGGAGAAAATGCGGACCGCCTTTCACGAGGAAGCGGAAGAACTCCTGATTGAACTGGAGACCTCCCTGATGGAGCTTGAAGAGAATCCTTTGGAAAAGGAACTGATCGACCAGGTTTTCCGGGCTCTCCACACCCTGAAAGGTTCCGGTTCAATGTTTGGATTCGACGCGATTGCCGGTTTTGCCCATGAAATCGAATCGGTGTTCGATCTTGTACGCAATGATTCACTCCCTGCTTCGAGAGAGTTGATCGACCTTACCCTTTCTGCACGCGACCAGATATGCCGGATGCTCGCCGGAGAAGATGACGGTGCGATAAGTAAACAGAACAGTGAAATAATTTCTCAGATAAGAAAGCTTGCCGCCCCATTCACGGAACAGGAAGATCATCCTGATTCACCTGTTTCAGAGGATATTCCGGATAAAGAACAATTAAATCAATCAAAAAATGAAGATACTCAAAAACCTGTAACATACCGTATCCGTTTCAAACCTCCTGCCGATATTTTCCTCCATGGTACCGATCCGCTCCTGTTAATAGAGGAACTCGCGGGCTTAGGCGATAGCCGGATAATAGCCCATGTCCGTTCCATCCCTGATCTCAACGGCCTGAATATTGAAACCTGTTATGTCTTCTGGGACATCATCCTGACCACCGATCGCGGGATAAACGCGGTCAGGGATATATTCATCTTTGTTGAAGATGACAGCGAGATAAAGATTGAGCTGATTGATGATGAAGCTTCCAATAAATTGGGTGAAATACTGGTAGAAAGGGGAGATCTGGACGAGGAAAAGCTGAAAAAGGTCCTTACCAGACAGGAACCAATCGGTAAGATGCTCCGTGACGCGGGCCTTACCGATAAAGCGGAAATAGAATCAGCGCTGGCGGAACAGACACAGATAAGAAAAGTAAAGGAAAGCCGGCAGAAGTTGGTAAAGGCGAATAGTATCCGGGTCGGATCTGACAAACTCGATAAGCTGGTTGACATGGTAGGGGAGCTGGTAACCGTAGAGGCGCGGTTCAGCCAGAAAACTTCCGACACGAAAAATCTTGAATTCAGGTCTATGGCGGAAGAGATTGAACGGATCAGTTCCGGGTTACGGGACCTCTCAATGAGTTTGAGAATGGTCCCGATTGGGACAACCTTCAGCAGATTCAGAAGACTGGTCCGGGACCTTTCACAGCAGCTGGGGAAGAAAATCGAACTCGTAACCGAAGGGGGCGACACGGAGCTGGACGCGACGATAATAGAGCGCCTGGTTGAGCCGCTGATACATCTTATCCGTAATTCGATTGATCATGGTATTGAACGGCCGGATGAACGGGAAAAGGCCGGGAAACAACCGGCCGGGACCATTCACCTGCGGTCAACCCATTCGGGTGCTTTTGTTCTTATTCAGATTGAGGACGACGGAGCTGGGCTGAACACCGGGCAGATCCGTACGCGGGCAATCGAGAAAGGTATCATTGGCCCGGAAACAGTGCAGACCGAAAAAGAGATCTTCAAACTGATTTTTGCTCCCGGTTTTTCCACCGCGCAAGAGGTCACCGGTCTTTCAGGCCGCGGTGTCGGCATGGATGTGGTAAAGAGAACAATGGAGGAACTTGGCGGAGTAATAGAGGTTGAAAGTAAAAGGGGGAAGGGGACCCGGATCACCCTCAGGATCCCCCTGACCCTGGCAATAATAAGGGGGCTTTTAGTCCGTATCAGTGAGGCATCCTATGTGATACCCCTTTCATCGGTAGAAGAGTGCTTTGAAATAACAAGGCCGGAAACTCATCGGGAGCGTGATATCAGTCAGACAAACTTTCGGGGGACCCTTCTCCCCTATCTAAACTTGAGGAAAATATTCCTGCTTAACAGCAAGCCTCCTGAAATCGAGCATATGGTCATTATCAATTCAGACGGCTCGCGGAAAGGATTTCTTGTCGATCAGGTGATCGGGGAATTGCAGACGGTTGTCAAGAATCTGGGAATGGTATACAGCCACGTTGAAGGAATA
>JADFWA010000248.1 GCA_015222855.1 Pseudomonadota bacterium
ATATTCCTCCGGTTGAAATTTTCGCCTTCCTTGTACTCGAACAAAATTGAACATTTTGCAAAGGTCTTTCTATCACCCTATACTTCACAATTCAAGGATGATTTTTAAGGTGACTGTAGACCTGACCCCCGATCCCCGGAAACTGCTGTTAATTGCAAAAACTTCTCAATAACTGCAGGTTATCCCTGTCCTTACTTTCAACCTTGGGGGTTTCTATGATCTTGGGGATATTCTTAAAACGCTCGTCATTCATAATCCACCGGAAAGGTTCTTCCCCTATCATGCCTTTTCCGATATGCTCGTGGCGGTCTATCCTTGAGCCGCAATCGTGCTGTGAATCATTGAGATGTATAACCATAAGCCTTTCCATTCCCATGATCTCTTCTATGTTCTGGAAGATTTTTCGGTAGCCGTCTTCCGTTCTCAGCTCGTAACCGGCCGCGAATACGTGACAGGTGTCGAGACAAAGCCCAATCCTTGATTTTTCCTCCATTTTTTCAATTATGGAGGCGATCTGCTCAAACCTGTAGCCAAGGTTGGTTCCCTGGCCGGCCGTCGTTTCCAGCAGAATCTTAACCTTGAAGCCGGCTGTCCTCCGGTGGAGAATATTTATGGCCTCGGCAATTTTCTCTATCCCGGGAAGCTCCCCCGATTCTTTATGAGAGCCGGGATGCATCACAAGATGCGCTATTCCCAGCGATTCACACCTTTCCATTTCATTGAACATCGAATCAATGGACTTTTCATATAACTTTCTGTCGGGTGAGGCGAGGTTTATAAGGTAGCTGCAGTGAGATATGACGGGATCGATACCGGTCTTCTTTTTTGCCTCATGGAAGGCCATGATCTCCGATTCCTTGAAGTGTTTGTCACGCCACCCCCTTGAACTCTTTGTGAATATCTGTATCGTGTTGCACCCTAATTCATGCCCCCTCAGGAGGGATTTTTCTATCCCGCCCGCGATGGATATGTGGGCTCCTAAGAGGGGTTCATTCCCCATCTGTTATCCTCTTTTTCAGTTTAAAGGTTTCCGCTTTCCTGAATATCACAGGGTACTTTTCCTGAAGTCTTGACAGTATCTTCTGAAAGACCGGAACTTCCGGCGCCAGTGTAATTATTCCTATAATCAGGAAAAGTATCCCCTGAAGTATGGGCAGGAAGCACCCTATAATTCCAAGCACGATAAAAGTCAAGCCTATAACGTATCTCAAAACCCTTTTCATAGTTAAAAGCTTTACTACCTTATAGTTCCCTCTCCCTTGAGGGAGAGGGTCAGGGTGAGGGGGAAATCGGCCAAAGATTTCACCCCTTCCTTAGTCCTCCCCCATCGAGGGGGAAGAGATTGTTTTGGGAGCCTCGCCATTAAGCGGGGTTCCTGCTCAGTTGCAGTGCAAGTTCTTCAATGTATGCCCGGTTTTCGAGCTTTTCCTTCCAGGACACGGGTATTGCCTCCATACCGAGGTAGGCCCCGGAGATGGCGCTGGCCATTGCGCCGAGAGTGTCCCTGTCTCCGCCATTTAAAACTGCACAAAAAAGGCAGTCCGTAAATGATTCGGGATGGCGAAGAAATGAATAGATCGCAAAGGGCATCGACTCATGTACGGCTACGCTGCGGCCAATTTGTCTGGCCGCAACATCCGGAGGGACATTCCCGGTGAGCAAGTTCCGGACGAGGATCATTTTTCCCCTGATTTCCGATGTTCGGGGAAAATCGATGAGTTCCTCCATAAACTCTTTAGATGGGAAATCCTTTTGATAGTCCAGTCGTGTTGCCTGCGCGACGGCGCACGCCTGAACCGCCGCGCCATCCATTCCCAGAGAATTCGCATGTGTGACTTCCGCTGAAGCGCATGCCTTCTCGTAAAGGTCTGCTGAACGGTGAAAGAAGAGACCAACCGGAACAATTCTCATCGCCGCTCCGTTTCCGAAAGAGCCGATCCCTCCGAACAAACCACGCGCGGCATCGGTACAGGGA
>JADFWA010000249.1 GCA_015222855.1 Pseudomonadota bacterium
AAATCGTAACTACTCAGGTTCACGGTTCAGTGGTTAGAAAACGATCAACCTTGAACCCTTGAACCGTGAACCATTTCTTGGTTCCGGCTTGTCCGGGTTAGGCACTTTAAACTTTATTCCTGGTGACCATCTGGAGACGGCATTCATATTAAATGAATCCTTCTTGCCCGCACTCAGGAGATTATCACCGACAACCGCAATCATCGCTGCGTTATCGGTGCATAAAATTGGAGGTGGAATAAATACTTCAATACCCCTTGCATCTGCTTCTTCGTTGAATCTCTCCCGCAACCGGCTGTTTGCCGCGACACCTCCGCAGACCACGACACGGGAAACCGAGCAGGACTGTGCCGCTCTCAGCGTTTTATCAACAAGTACATCGACGATAGCCTCCTGATAACTGGCGACGATGTCGGGTATTTCATCTTCGGTAATCGGTGATTCTCTTTTTTTTGTGTATGTCAAAAGCGATGTCTTCAATCCGCTGAAGCTGAAATCCGGGCTGCCTTTCATCGCTCTGGGGAATTTAATAAATTCAGTATCTCCGCCTTTGGACAGTCGGTCTATTACCACACCACCCGGGTATCCTATGTCCAAAAGTTTCGCGGCCTTGTCAAAGGCCTCTCCGGCGGCGTCATCTCTGGTCTGTCCCAGGAGATTAAACTCCTGAAAATCTTTCATAAAATATATATTTGTATGACCGCCCGAAACGATGAGGGCCACAAACGGGAAATCCGGTTTCCTGTCGCTGAGAAATATTGATGCCACGTGGCCTTCAAGGTGATTCACACCTGCAAAGGGTATATTCCTTGCGAATGCTATTGATTTGGCTGCCGATACGCCGACCAGAAGGGAGCCAACCAGACCGGGACCTCTGGTAACCGCTATGCCCTCAATATCATCCAGGGATACATTCGCATCATCCAGCGCCTCCAGGATAACCGGAACGATGGCCTCCATGTGCTTTCGGGATGCGATTTCCGGCACTACTCCACCATATTTACTGTGTATATCTATCTGTGAGGCGATGACGTTGGATAAAAGAAAACTGCCGTCCCGAACCACGGCAGCCGCTGTCTCATCACAGGAAGATTCTATTCCCAAGACCAACATCGCCAATCTATAGCATATTTTCCCTTTTCACAAAAGGAAGAAAAGTATATATAAAACGTAATCGGTAACAGTTCACAGGGGTCAGGGGTCAGGGATCAGCAGATTGTAGGTTGGGTTGAGGAACGAAACCCAACCTTGAACTCTGAACTCGGAACTTTCACATGAAAAGGACGGAAAATGGAAATAAAAACAGATTTTCTGGTTATAGGCAGCGGAATTGCGGGACTCAGCTTTGCGATAAAGGCGGCTGAGTTGGGAACCGTCGCCATTGTCACTAACAAAGAAAAGATAGAATCCAACACAAATTATGCCCAGGGCGGGATAGCCGCTGTCGTGGATAAGACCGACAAATTCGAATATCACATAAACGACACCCTTACCTGCGGGGCAGGTCTCTGCAGGGAAGATGTCGTAAAATCCGTGGTAACGGATGCACCTGAAAGGGTTGAGGAACTGGCAAAATGGGGGATGGAATTTACGAAAGCAAAAAGTGGCAATTCCACCAACTATGATCTCGGACAGGAGGGCGGACATTCCAGAAGAAGGATACTGCACGCAGGGGACATTACCGGCCGTGAGATAGAGAGGGCGCTTATTGAAAAGGCGGGTTCTAAAAAGAACATAAAAATCTATGAAAACTTTTTCGCGATAGACCTTCTCCTGAAATCAAAGATACAGGGTAGCGAAAAAGGCGAAAGAGATCAATGTCTCGGCGCCTATGTCTTTGATGTAAAAAACAATGAAATACACACATTCAGGGCAAGGTTTACGCTTCTGGCCACCGGAGGGGCGGGGAAGGTATATCTGATTACCACCAATCCAGACATTTCGACGGGTGACGGAATAGCGATGGCCTACAGGGCCGGGGCAAAGATCGCGAATATGGAATTCATCCAGTTTCACCCCACCTGCCTCTACCACCCTGAGGCCAAATCATTCCTCATCAGTGAAGCGGTCAGGGGGGAAGGCGGGGTTCTAAAGCTGAAAAATGGCTCCACTTTTATGGAAAAATATCACGAGATGAAAGATCTCGCCCCGAGGGATGTCGTCGCCAAGGCCATCGATACGGAACTTAAAAAATCGGGTGACGAATATGTCCTCCTGGACATAACTCACAGAGACAAAGATTCCCTTATTAAAAGGTTTCCCAATATATATGACAAGTGTCTTGAGTTCGGGATAGATATGTCGAAAGATTCGATTCCTGTCGTTCCCGCCGCTCATTACATCTGTGGCGGGATAGTGGTAAATTCGTTCGGGGAAACGAATATCGACAGGCTCTTTGCGTGCGGCGAGGTCTCCTGTACCGGTCTTCATGGCGCCAACCGCCTCGCGAGCAATTCCCTTTTGGAGGGACTGGTATTTGCCCACAGGTCGTTTGTGAAGATATCGGAGCTGTTCCCCGAAATTGAGGATAAACCTGTTTCCGTACCATCCTGGGACCCGAAAGGCGCGACGGAGAGCGATGAATCGATAGTTGTATCGCAGAACTGGGATGAGATAAGGCGGTTTATGTGGAGCTACGTGGGAATAGTAAGGTCGAACAAAAGACTGGATCGTGCAAAAAGGAGAATGGACATTATCAACGGGGAGATTGACGAATATTACCGGAATTTCATTGTCAGCGGGGACTTGCTGGAACTCAGAAATATCGCCACGGTGGCAAAACTGATCATACGGTGTGCCAGATTGAGAAAGGAAAGCCGGGGCCTGCACTATAACATCGACTATCCTGAAAGAGATGACAAAAACTGGCTGAAAGATACCGTAATAAGCAAACATTCGTAGAGAATCCTCTTATAGTTCCCCCTCCCTCACGCGGCGCAAGCGCCTGCGCTGCACGTGATGGGAGGGGTTAGGGG
>JADFWA010000250.1 GCA_015222855.1 Pseudomonadota bacterium
GGTGTTTTAATGAAACCCTATATTGTTCGCGGATTGATTGATAAAAAAGGCCGGGTTATCAGGGAATTTACTCCGACCGCTGTGAGGAGAGTAATCTCTTCCGCCACTGCCAGGAGGGTTACCTCTATTCTCACGGATGTTGTGGAGGGTGAAGACGGCACCGGCAGGAATGCTCGGATCGCAGGTGTTGCCGTGGCAGGAAAGACCGGGACATCTCAAAAATTCGATCCCGTGAAAGGCAGCTATTCGCATGATAAGTTGATGGCCTCCTTTATGGGGTTCTTCCCTGCCGAGAACCCGCATATAGCCGTTCTCGTAGTGCTTGATGAGCCCGCAGGTTCCAGATGGGGAGGGGTAATAGCGGCCCCCGTCTTCAAAAATATTGCGGAGCAGATATTGTGCCGCGTCAGGTCTACGCACCTGACAGCACGCGCCCCTGAGGTCAATCCTGCACATACGATGGATTATGACATCAAATACATACGGACAGACCTGACCCCATCGGATGAATCGACAATGCCGGACTTTAAAGGCATGTCTATGAGGAACGTACTAAAACTGTCGCAAGGAAGGAAATTTGATTTGGAGATCGTGGGAAGCGGCTGGGCGGTAAGCCAGAAACCATCCCCTGGTATTCCGACAAAGGAAAATCAGCCCTGCACGGTTTTCTTTAGCAACGGGTCTTAGTAGGGTCGGGTTTTATACCCGACCGCAGACGGTGACATATAAAATGTCACCCTACAGAATTGACGAGGAATTATTTTGCAATTATCCGGCGTAATAAAAAATCTCAATATCCTCCAGTTATCGGGAGACACCTCGGGTGATGTCTCATCCGTCTGCTACGACTCCGGCAGATGTGAGGAAGGCTCTCTGTTTGTTGCCATTTGCGGCAATATATCCGACGGCCATGATTATATCCCTGAGGCGATAAAGAGGGGGGCAAAATATATTGTACATGAAAAGGATATCCAGACAAAGCCGCGGATAACTTTCATAAAGGTTGCGGACAGCCGGAGCGCTCTCGGCACAGTGGGAAAAAATTTCTTCAGGAATCCCTCCGCCGATCTTTGTATAACAGGTGTAACCGGGACAAATGGAAAGACAACGGTGAGCTATCTTCTGGAATCGATCTTCAATGCGGCGGGACTTTCGGTCGGTGTTATAGGAACGGTCAATTACCGGTTTGGCGGAAAGGTGTTTCCCGCCCCCATTACGACACCGCAGTCACTTGATCTGCAGAAGATGCTCAGGGAGATGGCAGATTCGGGGGTAACTCATGTAATTTTAGAGGTAAGTTCTCACTCGCTCGATCTGAAAAGGGTGGATAGCTGTGAGTTCGACCTGGGAATATTTACGAATCTTTCCCAAGAGCATCTCGATTATCACCAGACCATGGAGAGATACTTCCTGGCGAAGAAGATATTTTTCCAGGAGATACTCGGCAACGGTGAAAAGATGATCATAAACGGAGATGATCCCTGGGGGCAGAGGCTTTTTGAAGAAACCGGCAAAAATGCCGTCACTTTCGGTATTGAAAACAAGTGTGATGTTTCACCCGGAAATTTCGCCCTCTCGCCGGATGGGATAAAGGGAGAAATAAAAACGCCTTACGGCAACTTTACCATGAACTCTTCGATGATCGGAAAGTTCAATCTGTATAATATCCTGGCCGCGGCTGCGGCTGCCTCTTCGCTTCAGATTCCGGAAAAGCACATCCGGGCCGGTATAGAAAATCTGAAGAAGGTGCCGGGACGTCTGGAAAAGGTGAGCGGACCGGGGCAGCCCGCGGTCTTTGTGGACTATGCTCACACGGAAGATGCACTTAAAAATGTGCTCCAGAATTTATCTGAATTCAGGAAGGGAAATATCATCACGGTCTTCGGGTGCGGTGGTGACAGGGATCGCGGAAAAAGACCTCTCATGGGCAAAGCTGCTACAACACTTAGCGACCTTACAATCATTACCTCCGATAATCCGAGAACTGAAGACCCGCTTATGATCATAAAAGAGATAGAAAAGGGAATTGCAAATACTATAAAAAAGTATCCCCCGGAAGACCTGACAAAAAACTTTGACGAACAAGGTTATGTGATAATCCCCGACCGAAAGACGGCTATCGAACTTGCAATTTCCATTGCCGGCATTTCGGATATCGTCCTTATCGCGGGAAAGGGACACGAAGATTACCAGATCATAGGAGACCGGCGGATCTCCTTCGATGATAGAACAGTAAGCAGGGAGGCTCTTAAAAAAAGTGCCTAAAGTTTAAAGTGACTAAAGTGAAC
>JADFWA010000251.1 GCA_015222855.1 Pseudomonadota bacterium
ATCCTACTCCGTTGAAACCGTTAGCTATTTCCTCGAAGAGTATGGAGATGATCCGGCACTCTACTTTATTCTTGGCCAGGATGCCTTTCAGGAAATAGAGAAGTGGAAGGACTGGGAGAAACTACTGTTGTTGTGCAATTTTGTGGTCATGACAAGACCGGGCTATGAAGTCAAAAGCCTTGGGGAACTGCTTCCTCACGATTTTGCCTCACAGTTCAAATACGACAAAGATACAGATGGGTTCAAAGGCCCCGCCGGACACTCCATATTCTTCAGAGAGGTCACATTTCTGGACATATCATCCACCGACATAAGAGAGAGAGTCAGGGGCGGAAAGTCCATAAGGTATATTGTGCCGGAGCCTGTCTGTGACTACATCTCGGAGCATTTGCTTTACAGGGATATCTAACCCACGGTCTATTGTTGTAGCAATACAGGAATGAGTAGGGCCTGTCTGCGTGCGGACACGCACAGGCAGGCATCGGCCCCCCACAGTTCGATAAATTCGAAATCCTAAACAAATCCGAAATTCGAATGTCCAAATGATCCAAACATTCAAGTCATACCGTTTCTTGGTCATCAGGTGCTGCATGGACGTTTTGGTTATTTGAATTTTTGTCATTTGATATTGTTTCGAATTTCGTGCTTCGATATTCGAATTTTTAGCTGGTCAACAACCATTTCCATGGATCAGGAGCAGTGAGGAGATGATTAACTGTCGGCAATGCAGTAAGAAGCCCGTGGCACAGACTATAGGTTTATGTGTGGATTGCCTGCGTGACTTTTCCGATGGGGAAGGTCTTGTCGATCTACATGCGCCTGTTCGGAAAAAATTCGGATTGCCTCCAAAACCACCAAAGAGCGCCGGTGGAATCTCTTGCAACCTGTGTGCTAACAACTGCCGAATGGCGCCGGGGGAGGCAGGGTATTGCGGTTTGCGGTGGAATGAGAATGGCCGGCTGGCGGTTGCTGTTTCGAAAAGAAGTGCACTGGCTCATATCTATTTAGATCCCCTCCCCACCAATTGCTGTGCGGCCTGGTTCTGTCCGGGTTCGCGGGAGAGTGGCTACAATCTGGCCGTCTTCTTTTATGGGTGCAATTTCGACTGTCTTTTCTGTCAGAACGCTTCCCACAAATCGGTGAAGGGAGCGCCCGCAATCGCAGAGGAGGAAATGGTGCAGGCGGCCCTCGATCCGCACGTACGTTGTGTCTGTTTCTTTGGCGGGTCTCCAGAGCCGCAGTTACCTTTCGCTCTGCGGGTTGCTCGCAGGATCATTCAGGAAAGCGATAACCGGAAACACATCTGCTGGGAATGGAACGGATGCGGGAATCCTGCTCTTGCGGAGGAGGCGGCGGAGCTGTCGGCAATAAGCGGGGGCACAGTTAAATTCGACCTGAAATCTTTCCACCCGAATATTACCCGTGCCCTGTGCGGAGTCGACAACCATAGGGCTTTTGATAATTTTTCAAGAATTGCAAAGCTATTTCCAAAGGAGAACTTACTGACGGCAACGACCCTCCTTGTGCCTTACTATGTGGACAAACAAGAGGTGGATGCAATTGCGCGCTTTATTTCCGGAATAAATTCTAATATCCCCTATTCGCTTCTGGTCTTTCATCCCGATTTTTTCCTTGATGACCTGCCGATTACGCCGAAGGCCCAGGTTGAGGAATGCCTCCAGATTGCCGAACATTATCTGTCACGTGTCAATATCGGGAATGAGCATCTGCTCAGGTACGCAAAATAGGACTCTTCATGCTCGTAAGATTTTTTCGTCAGCGTTGCCTCGGATGAGATTCTGAAATAAATTCAGAATGGCAAAAGGGCTTCCGGTTGACAGGGGAGGAATGTCACCCTGAACTTGTTTCAGGGTCTTACAATCTTGTAGGGTGGCATTTTATATGCCACCGTTTGCGGTCGGGTGTAAAACCCGACCCTACTTCGAGTTCAAGCAGTTGACCGGCTTTTATTCTTCTTGGTTTCGTGCCGGAGGTTACCAATTTTTTGTTGACAAACTTTTCAGGCAGGATAAGCTAAAGTTGTTTTGACAGAAATGGCGAGAGCCTATCTTTCTTGTCTCCCTTGATAGGCGTATTTGGATATAGAATTACGAGATATGGATGTAAAAAAAGTTTTCTCTGCGCACTCAGCGTTCTCTGCGGTGAATAGCGGCTATAGGAGATTAAGATGACGGGGCTATTTATAAGATGGCTGATCCTGACGGCGGCGATAATGTTTGCCTCCTATATTCTGGACGGAATTCATGTGAGCGGTTTCTTCTCCGCCTTTTTCGCGGCGGCCATACTGGGCATACTGAATGCCTTTTTCCGTCCGATACTTCTTATTCTGACACTTCCCATAAATATACTCAGCCTCGGTCTCTTTACCTTCGTAATAAACGCGCTGCTTCTGAAGATGGCCTCCGGTGTGATTTCCGGCTTTGATGTTCGCGGATTTTGGGCGGCGGTGTTCGGTTCCCTCATAATAAGTGTGGTGAGCTGGTTCCTCAGTTCATTTATAAACGAACGGGGGCGTGTGGAGTACATCGACCTGAAGAAAAGGGGTGGAGGCAGGTGGGAGCCATGAATCTTACCCCGGCGATGAGACAGTATGTAGAGATCAAGGAAAAATATAAGGATTGCATCCTTTTTTTCCGGATGGGTGATTTCTATGAGATGTTCTTTGAGGATGCGGTAACCGCTTCCAAAGCCATGGAGATTACCCTGACTTCGAGAAACAAGGGGAAGGAGGACAGCATTCCCCTTTGCGGTATACCCTATCATGCAGCCCCATCCTATATAACAAAGCTCATTGAAAAGGGATTTAAGGTGGCGGTCTGTGAGCAGGTGGAAGATCCGAAAAAGGCAAAGGGAATAGTCAAAAGGGAGGTTGTGCGTGTCGTAACACCGGGACTGGTCGTTGATGCCGACAACCTTCAGTCCAAGGAGAATAATTTTCTTGCCGGGTTTTCAGCGAGAGACGGCGCGTTCGGACTGGCCTTTGTTGATATATCCACCGGTGAGTTCCGTGTGGCCGAATCGGTTGACAGGGAGTTCTTTCTGAATGAGATCGCCGGCCTCGATTTCAAGGAGATCGTTGTAAGAGAAGAGTTAAAGGGAAACAATCTTCTCAGGGCATTTTCGGGATGCGTGGCAAACTATTTTCCTTCCGATTATTTCGGCCATGACGCGGCGGTTGCCATTCTCGGAGAGTATTTCCCTGAGGATGTTCTAAACAGAGTTGATGTTGAAGGGCGTCCGGCGATGGCGGAAGCTGCCGGCGCGGTTCTTCGGTATGTAACGGAGACCCAGAAAGACCGCCTCGTCCATATCAATGACATCAAGTGGTATGATACTGCCGGTTACCTTATGCTGGATGATATTGCCAGGAGAAACCTCGAGCTGTTTACCACGATTGCCGATAACACAAAGGCCGGTTCCCTCTTTAACGTCCTTGATGAAACAACTACCGCCATGGGTGGCAGGAGACTGCGCTGGTGGTTCAATTATCCCCTTATTGATACCGAAAAGATAAAGGAGAGGCTGGCCGCCGTATCCGAGATAAAGGAGGGTCATCTGCTGAGGGAGGATCTGTGCAAGGCTCTTTCGGGTGTTTACGATCTGGAGAGGCTGGGAAGCAGGATATCGATGAAGGTTGCCAATGGCAGGGATCTGATCGCGCTTATGACCTCCCTTAAGGCGCTGCCCGGTATAAGGAAATTGATTTTGGGGGCGGATTCTCATTTTATCTCTTCGATTTATGAAGGGCTCGATGAAATGCGAGACGTTGCCGGCCTGATAGAGAAGTCCATCGTTTCCGATCCACCTCCCGCCATCCGTGATGGGGGTATCATAAGAGAGGGTTATGACGGTGAACTGGATGAATTGATTTCGATTACAAGAGACGGCAAAGGATGGATAGCCGCTCTTGAGGAAAAGGAGCGCAGGAGGACGGGGATCAATTCTCTCAAGGTGGGGTATAACAATATATTCGGATATTATATAGAGGTTACAAAGACCAATACCGACCTTGTTCCCGATGATTATATCAGGAAACAGACCCTGGTAAATGCCGAGAGATATATAAATCAGGAGCTGAAAGGATATGAATACACGGTTCTCAATGCCGAAGATAAGAGGAAAGAGAGGGAATATGATCTCTTTGTAAGGATAAGGGATGATGTGGCGAAAGAGATCAGGAGGATTCAGAAGACGGCGTCACTACTTGCCGATCTTGACGCGATTGTGTCTCTGGCCGAGGTGGCCGAGAGGTACAATTACTGCTGTCCCCGCGTGGATGATGAAGACATAATTGAGATAAAGGATGGGAAGCACCCTGTTGTGGAAAGGATGTCCCTGACTGATGGATTTGTGCCGAATGATACCTTCCTTGATTGTGAGAAGAGCCGGTTTCTTATTATTACAGGCCCCAATATGGCGGGAAAATCCACCTATATAAGGCAGGTGGCGCTTATAGTGCTGATGGCCCAGATGGGTGGTTTTGTGCCGGCATCTGAGGCAAGGATAGGTATTGTCGACAGGATATTCACCCGTGTCGGCGCAACGGATAGTCTGGCCAGGGGACAGAGCACCTTTATGGTAGAAATGACTGAGGTGGCCAATATCCTGAAGAATGCCACTGGGAAAAGTTTGATTCTCCTCGATGAGGTGGGGCGGGGAACGAGTACCTTTGATGGCCTCAGCATAGCCTGGGCGGTTGCGGAATACATCCATGACTCAAACCATATCGGCGCCCGCAGCCTCTTTGCCACCCACTATCACCACCTGACGGATATGGCCCTGACCGGTGAGGGAATAAAGAATTTTAACGTTGCGGTGAAGGAGTGGGGGGACAGGATAATATTTCTGAGGAAGATCGTGGAGGGGGGAACAAACAGGAGTTATGGTATTCAGGTCGCGCGCCTTGCGGGTGTTC
>JADFWA010000252.1 GCA_015222855.1 Pseudomonadota bacterium
CAGAGTCCTACCGCCGGCAGTACGGATTTAACTCCATCTTCCTTCTTCCTGTCAACCTTTACGGCCCCGGAGACAATTTCGACCCCCAATCATCACATGTCATCCCCGCCCTTATAAAAAAATGCGTCGATGCGAACTTAAACAATGAAAAAGAGATTGTGGTCTGGGGAACAGGAAAGGCCACCCGTGAATTTCTCTATGTGGAGGATGCCGCGGAGGCAATCGTCCTTGCCGCCGAGGAATACAATAAAAGCGATCCTGTCAATATCGGCGCCGGTTTTGAAATATCAATCAGGGAACTGGTAGAATTGATCGTGGAACTGACCGGTTTCAAAGGTCGGATAGTATGGGATGAGACAAAACCGGACGGTCAGCCGCGCAGGATGCTGAATACCACAAGGGCATTTGAAGAATTCGGATTTAAGGCAAAGACAGATTTCAGGAATGGATTGAAGAAGACGATTGAATGGTACAAGACTGGAATTCCGATATAAGGAATTCCAGGTATATGCCACAAAATAGAGGTTGACCCTTCCAACACAGTAGGACAGGCGTCCCGCCTGTCCATAATGGTGAATCGCTTAGACAGCCGAGACGGCTGTCCTGTAGGATGGGGAGGACAGACTTTATTTTCAATGTCTATTTTGGGGATATGAAAGTTATTTGACTTTACCGGCACTTTGTGCTAAAAGGCCAACCGTCAATCAATGGACGAAGAGACCAAAAAAACCATGGTCCAGACGGCCTATGTCAGCAGCCTCGGCTTCGCAATGGTCATCGCAAGTGTCGGAGGTTTTCTCGTTGGCGCCTATCTGGACAGAAAACTTGGAACAGGGTATAAGCTCGCCCTGCTGTTTTTTTTGATAGGAACCATCGCCGGATTCAGGAATGTATATGTTGCAATCAAAAAGCATTTCAAGGACGAGATACCTATAGTAAAGCGCTTAAAATATGAACCGCATAGAAAAAGACCCGCTCCAGAGAAAACTTGAGATAAGAAACTGGATTATCCTCGGGATATTCCTTGTTGTAAGCCTTATCTTTATGCCCCGAAGATTTACCCTAGGGATACTGCTGGGCGGCCTTATAAGTAATATAAACTTCTACTGGCTTTACAAGAGTCTTCATGACGCGTTCCAGAGGGTTACAAGGAGGACAAAGCCGACTGTGATATTTAAGTTCTATATCAGGCTTGCCGTCACAGGTATCGTGCTTTTCTTAATCATTACACAAACACCCGCCGATGTGATCGGTCTGGTAATTGGTCTTTCCATAGTTGTAATAAATATTATATTCACGACAGTGCTTGAACTCTCAAAAAAAAACTGCGCTAAGGCGGCTGTCCGAGAATGAGAAATTTTTTGCAAGATCAAGGAAGGCGAAGATTTTAGCCGCAGGAATACGTAGGGGCGTATTGCAATACGCCCTTACAGAGGATTAAAATTTGAGCCTGACGCAGAGATTGCGGAAAATAGCCATTCTCGGACGGCCTACTAAGGAGGTTTAATAATGCACCCTTTCTTATTTCTCGAAAATAAGTTTTTCCCGCCCCACGTTACTTATACCTGGCTTATAATGATAATCCTGGTCGTACTCGGTTATCTGGCAACTCGCCGGATAGATATCATTCCTGGCAGGGTTCAGAATTTCATGGAGGTAATTATTAGCGGTGTAGATTCCCTGCTTGTAAGCATCATGGGTGAAAAAGGGAAAATGTTTTTCCCTCTCATGGCAACACTTGTCCTTTTTATTCTGGCCTCAAATCTGGCAGGCCTGATCCCTGGATTTGACGGGCCTACCTGCAGTCTCAATACAACAGTCTCCATGGCGCTGGTTGTCTTTGTTATGACACACATCATTGGCGTCAAGATCCACGGGATTAAATACCTCAAGCAATTTGTAGGGCCCGTCTGGTGGCTGGCCCCCTTGATGATTCCAATCGAAATAATCAGTCATCTGTCCCGGCCCCTCTCTCTTTCGGTACGACTGTTCGGAAATATGGAGGGCGGGCACATCGTTCTGGCCGTGCTGTTCATGCTGGTTCCCCTGCTCGTGCCGTTGCCGATTATCGTACTCAAGTTAGGGATAGCTGTGATCCAGACGCTGGTCTTCGTACTGCTGTCGATGATGTATATAGCCGGGGCAATGGAGGAGGCGCATTAAAATCCCCCCTGCCCCCCTTTAAAAAAGGGGGGATAAAAGAAACAAAAAGGGGTCAAAATTCATTTGAATTTCGACCCCTTTTTTATTTTCTCTGTGCCTCTGTGCCTTTGTGCCTTATCTTTTCAAATACTCATCTATCGCCCCTGCTGAATTTCTGCCTGCGCCCATGGCAAGGATAACGGTTGCGGAACCGGTCACTATATCTCCACCGGCATAAACCCCCTTGCGGGTGGTCTCGCCCGTTTCCTCATTCGCTACAATATAGTCCCAGCGATTTATTTCCAGCCCGGGAGTCGTGGAAGCAACCAGCGGATTGGCCATTGCCCCTACGGCAACCACAACCGTATCCACATCTATTACAAACTCGGAATCTTTTATCGGGACAGGTCTTCGTCTGCCCGACTCATCCGGCTCTCCCAGTTCCATACGGATACATTTCATTCCTGTAACCCAGCCGTTCTCATCACCTATATATTCCACCGGATTGGTCAGGAGCCTGAACTGCACACCCTCTTCCTCGGCATGATGAATCTCTTCAATCCTGGCCGGCATCTCAACCTCGGTGCGGCGATAGATAATATACGCATTATCCGCACCCAATCTCAACGCCGTACGCACAGAGTCCATGGCGACATTGCCGCCACCGATGACGACTACGTTCTTGCCACGAACTATCGGGGTATCATATTCCGGAAATCTATAGGCCTTCATCAGATTGGACCTGGTAAGATATTCATTGGCTGAATAGACACCGGAGAGATTTTCACCCGGTATATTCATGAAGACAGGAGCGCCGGCGCCGACTCCAAGGAAGACCGCGTCAAATCCCTCTTCAAAAAAATCATCCACCGTTTTCACCCTTCCGATTATGGCATTGACTACGATTTTTACACCCAATTTTTCAAGATAATTAACTTCCGCGTCCACGATACTCTTGGGAAGACGAAACTCCGGAATGCCGTAAATCAAAACACCTCCGGCCTTGTGAAGGGCCTCAAATACAGTGA
>JADFWA010000253.1 GCA_015222855.1 Pseudomonadota bacterium
AAAGCAAAATATATTCGGGGTATTGCCAGCAATCTTAATATCGATATTATAGTAAATATTATTGAAAAATAATTGTTTCATGGTATTAACATCATCCTCAGCACAAGATGAAATGGAAATTTATTATGCCGAGTGATTACGACAGTATCAGAGCGGATAATATCAGGGAATACGGCGAAGGCACCCGCCACCTTTCCTTCTTGGGCCGACTGTACACGGATCGGACACACTTCATCTTTGAGCTCCTTCAAAACGCAGAAGATGCAGGAGCCGTCAAAATCCTGTTTGAGCTATTCGAAGACAGGCTGGAGGTAAAACATGACGGTCGTCCATTTAACGAACTCGACGTGCGGGGCGTGTGCGGTGTTGGTGAGGGCACAAAAGCGGAAGACCTAACACAAATAGGAAAGTTTGGGATAGGCTTTAAGTCAGTCTACGCTTATACCTCCGCCCCTGAAGTCCACTCAGGTGAGGAACATTTCCGTATAGAACATTATGTCCGACCGCATCCGGCTGACCCAAAAGAGACCGGGGATTCATGGACCACTCTTTTTGTTTTCGCTTTTGATGCGCCAGGCATTGAACCACAAACAGCTATGTGCGAGATTGCCGAACGACTTCGTAATTTGAGTGCCCGGGCACTCTTGTTTCTCCGTAAGATTAAAGAAATCGAGTACAAGTTGCCGGGCGAGCCAGGTGGTTTTTATCTCCGTGGTAAGCCAGTCCCCCGTGGCCAGGCCAGACAGGTTACTGTCATCGGGCAGAACAACGGCCAAGACGAAGACGAAACTTGGCTCATTTTTGAAAGGCCGGTATCTATTCCAGATGGCTCTAACAAGGTACCGGTTGAAATCGCGTTCAAGCTTGAGACCAACGCCAAAGACCAAGCTGAGAGTATAGTAAAGATCAAAGAATCTCCCCTGATTGCCTATTTCCCAACGGAAAAATCAACTCGATTTGGGTTCCTTATCCAGGGGCCATATAGAACCACGCCATCCCGAGACAATATTCCAAAAGATGACGACTGGAATACCAAACTCGTCGAAGAAACAGCTCTTCTTCTTGTCGAGGCATTACAACGTCTGAAAGAGATGGGGTTGTTAACGGTTGCGCTGCTTAATGCGCTCCCGATCAGAATGGACGATTTTCCAGAAGACGGCATGTTTTATCAAATCGTCGAGACGGTCCGCGATGCTCTAATGGACAAGGAACTGCTTACGGCATATGATGGAACCTTTGTCTCTGCCAGGAATGCCAAATTGGCTAGTGCAGAATGGTTGCGTACGTTGTTGCGAGATGAACAGCTGAGGCAGCTATTTAAGACCGAAAACCCTCTAAAATGGATTTCTGGTGAAATAACAGAACGAGGAAAGCATGATTTGTGGAAATATATCCGAGAAGAGCTGGAGGTTGAAGAAATAACACCGGATAGCTTTTCGAGAAAGATAGAAGGATCCTTTTTCGAAAGACAAACTGATGATTGGATGATTGATTTTTACAAGTATCTTTCTGAGGTAGAGAGATTATGGCGTCGCCCGCGCTGGGTCGGAGATGCAGGTGGAATTCTGAGAGGCAAACCGATCTTGCGAGTACATGATAATAAGCAGGATAATCGGCAGGAAGTTCCTTTTCGCTTTGATGGAACAACATCAAAGGTCTTCTTGCCTCCTCCGGAAGAGACCGACTTCCCAATTGTTAAGCGTCAGATTGTCGACAATGAACAAGCGGCGGATTTCTTGAGACGTCTGGGTTTGTCGGAACCGAATGTATTCGATGACATCGTTGAAAGGGTGCTACCGAAATATATGCGACAGGATGTCTCTTCCATTACGCCAAATGAACATGCAATGGACATCCAGAAAATCTTGCGCGCCATGGCATCCGATTCGGACTCAGGCAAAAAGAAAGTTCTCCGAGCCGCAAAAAATACACCATTTCTAAAAGCAGTTGACCAGAATGATAATGTATCTTTCAAGAAACCGGGGGAGATCTATTTTACCAATGAAAAACTAAAGGTTTATTTTTCCGGGAGTCACGCTGTCTGGTTTTTAGATGAACCAGTTGGTGAAAAAGCGTGGAATGAACTTGGCGTCGAGAGCAAGCCACGATTTAAGAAAATTTCAATTGACTTGCCATGGGATGAGAAAAGTAGGTTGAGAAATAGCCAGGGACATACGAAGGATATTGAAATAATCGATTATGAACTTGATGGGTTAGAAAGCTTCCTTGCGAGATTTAAGATTGAAAATAGCTTGGTTGCTGAATATTCTTTAATTTTGTGGAACTTCCTTTTGGAGTACCTTAAAGCGACAAATTATTACAGCTTTTATGAAGGTGAGTACAAATGGTTTTATTACCATAAAAGATCGGCCGGATTTGATGCGCTCTGGAAAAAGCAACTTCTCAGCCACATGTGGTTGCCAAAGAAAGGCGAAGACCGTCCTTATATGTCTGA
>JADFWA010000254.1 GCA_015222855.1 Pseudomonadota bacterium
GTCTTCTTCCCATTATATACAATATTATGGTATATCTCGTCGCAAACTATAAAAAGATCGTATTCCCTGGCAATCTTCACGATCTTCCTGAGTGTTTCCTCTGGATAGACAAAGCCGGTCGGGTTATCAGGATTGATGACAAGGATGCCGACAATCGTTTTATGGCTCTTCACCTTCTGTTCCAGTTCATCTATATCCGGCTGCCAGTTGTTATTCGGATCCATCCGGTAGGTATTCGGAGGAAATGACGCATGGAGAACCTCCGCAAGAAGATGGGTGGAATAGGTAGGCTCGGGCATTATAATACGCGCATCAACACGCATGGAGCTGTACGTCCGCGCGATGGCGTCACCAAGACCGTTAAAAAATATAATATCCTCGCTGTCTATCTTTATTTTGCCCCGCCTGTTTACCTGCTCCGCGAGAAATTCCCTGGTCTCGATAACCCCCTTTGTGGGGGAATAGGCATACGAAAGATCTTCCTGTAAGATATCTGTCAGCACCCCCTTCATCCAGTCAGGTATTTCTTCTCCCTTGTGCACAGGGTCGCCTATGTTTTCCCAGATGACCTCTACGCCGTAATCGCTCAGTCTGTCCGCTACAGCTACAATATTCCGTATTTCATAGGTAAGACCGTCACCTCTTCTCGCAATATCGAATCTCATAATTCCCCTTTTTACGCTCGTAATTATTGCTACTTGTTATGAAACTATAATATATAACATAATTTACGTAAGAATTCCACTGTTTTTGGAGCCAATTTTTGCCATTTTCGTGTTGAGGTTTTAACCCATTTAACTTAAGATGGATGAAAATCTGAAAAGAGGGGCGACAAGATGAACTTCTTCAAGTCAGCAGCCAGGCAGATATACGATGAGGCCGAAAAGGGCGGACGTCTCATTAAGGGGCCCTCTCTGGAAGAGCTCAAACAGCTTGCCCTGAGACAGGATGGAGTCATACAGACACAACTCGGATCGATAGCGGCGGATTCCGAACCCATGTCAAGGGCAGCCCCTCATACCAGAAACAGTGTTGACTATGAGTTTGGCGAAGATGAGGAGGCCTTGGCAAGGCAGGCCGTGGACATACTGGGAAAGGAAAAGGTTATTTCCCTCGACACAATAGTTGGTGACGGCCTTGAAGGTGTCACGACCCGTTTCCTCATCCCGGAGAAGTATGCACAGGTCGCATACGGGCTCAAACTCCTCCTGGACCATCCGCCGGCGAGGATCGTGGAGGACCCGACATATACTATAATCTTTTTTACCGATGATGCCTTTGAATATAACAAGTCGAAAAGGCTCCTGGACAAGGACGTCACGATCCGCCTTATGATGGGCAAAAAGAGGGGCGATCAGGTCAAGATATGCAGAAACTCGACATATGTCGGCGAAGGCAAGAAGGGGGTCTTTCAATTTGAAGACTGGCGGGTTAAGGCCATCGACAAGACGGGTATTTTTCTCCATACCGGCGCAAGGAGGGACTTTTTATGGGTTTATGACCTGGAAAGTGAACGGCCTGAACTAAAGGAAATCCTCACGGCGGTTTCCGGCCTTACAGCCACCGGCAAGACCACGACGTTATGCCGTAAGTTCTCGAAGATACCCAGAGAAAGTTCGGAGATGATAGGCGATGATGGGGGCACTCTCGGTTTTGACGGCAGTTATGCGGCTTTTGAGATAGGCGGGGTTTATGTCAAGACAGAGGGCCTCGACGAAAGCCAGCCGGAGATATTGCGTGCCGCTCAATCGAAGGATGCTTTCCTGGAAAATGTGGCCATCAGCAGGTATCCCTACATGCCCGATTTCAAGGATGTTACCAAGACGGGCAACGGGCGGGCAGTTGTTACACGCGAAAATCTTGAGATAGCCAGCAAGGGGCTAAGGGCCGACAAGCTCGGTTACATAATCATCCTGACGCGGAATCCGCTGGTGAACACCGTTTGCAAATTGACCCCTGAACAGGCCACCATGCAATTCATATACGGAGAATCAACAGAGAGCACCGGCGGCGATCCTGAACAGGCGGGGAAATTCAAGAGGGTCTTCTTCCTTGATCCTTTTATTGCCGGTGACCGCCTTGAACACGCCATGATTTTTCACGACATCATCAAGCGAAACAACATAAAATGTTATCTTGCCAATACCGGAACGATCGGCGAGCATGACCAAAAGGTTACACTGCGGCAGTCACTCTCTGCCTATAATGACATCCTTCGCATGCAGCTTCGCTTCAGCCTTGAGCCGGATCACCTGGCCTGCCACTATCCGATAAAGTGTGACCGCGCAAATCTGGATTTCATGACCGCCCACAATCTGTTTGATGATAAGGCCATGCTCAAGAAGAAGCTCATAGATTTTTTCAAAGGTCGTCAACAGTACCTGGAAGAGTTTGAGGGAAAATACGGCAAGATTCCGGAGCACATCCGGGAGTCATTGCCCTATAAGTACAAGGAAGTGCCGCCATTGGAAAGGGCGGAGATTGAATAGGGAGGTGCGAACCTTTTCCTTGACTTGCAACCGTCTTTTCGTATATTTCCGTAAGTGATGGATATGAGGAAGCATCTTACCTGTTGTATTTACACAAGCCCTAAGACTGAACCTATTGAGGAAGAATCGATATGAAAAAATTACCGGGTAGATCATGTAACTATCTTTTTGCTATCCTGCTTTCAACCATGTTCCTGATAATCATTTCTGGCTGCGCCCCAAGATTTTACCTCTCCTCTCATTCCGACACGGAATTCGATTTTAGCAAAATCAAGAAGGTGGCTATCGTCCTGGAAAAAACCGACGTAAGCTCAAAAAACAATCTCCTTTTTGCCAAAATATTTACCCAAACTGCCCGCGAGAGAAAAAAATTCTATTTGGCTCAAAAAGAAGACTATATCCCGGAAGAAAAAATATCGAATCAGGACCTCTGGAAAGGGGCGGACGCCTTTCTCAAGATTTCCCTGACCCACTGTCATATAGGAGGATATCGATCACTCGTCTACTCCACGTCGGTTGGCGCTTACGCCAGGCTGGTTGAAACCGGAACCGGCAAAATGATCTGGAATACGAATTATGGCTATTCGTCCTCAAGGGTAGGAGTTTTTGCCCCTTCTGCTGAAGAGGTGATGGAAATTGTAGCCGGAAAGTTGATTGATACTGTCCCTTTAAAATATGCCGTTCCCTCTCCCGCCGCGTCGAAAAAACGTGAAACTGTTATACTTGAGACCACCACCATCACGCCTCCACCTGAAAAAGTAAGGGTATACGAAATCAAAGAAAAAAGTCCAACCCCTTTTGAAAGCAGTCCTTATCTCATTCACGTTTCCTCCGTTTCGGCCAAAAGGAAGTATTTAGACGGGAAATTTATTGATAAAAAAACGAATGACGGCACCATTCGTCTGGCCACATTGGTAA
>JADFWA010000255.1 GCA_015222855.1 Pseudomonadota bacterium
CAACCTTGAAGAAGCACGCCCAGCAGTCCTCGCGTTTTGCCTCTTATTGGCGGAACAGAGTACGCCCAGGCGAGAAAATACCCCCCGAGCACTAGGGGTGTAATACGCGCTGGCAGGAGGACGCAACCAATCGCACCCACAGCAAGAGTGAGGCCCATAAGAAATCGAGCAAGGATAAGCGCCCCTCGGTGCCCGGCAGTGAGGACACCGGAACCACCAGACATCGGCAATCCGAAAAAGGACTTTTGAGTTCCTCGACGATCGAGGCTCACATCTGATAAATCATTGACGATCTCGGCGAATGCACATATACCTGGGCCTAATATTATGGCTATTGTCATAAACGTAGCCAGCGACAGATACCCTTCTCCTGCCCAGAGACAACCTGCCAGTGCTGAAGCAATCCCTGGGAGCCAAAACCACGGGCGAAGGACAAAAATTACATCTCGGACGTAGGCCAACATCGATTTACCACCGTTCCTAGAATTGCCCCTATAATTGATCCACCGAGCACAGCTATTGAGTTCTCAGGAGTAAGGACATCTCCAAAAGCTGCCTCGCCAACAACCAAAACTGCGGCTACTGCCAAACCGAGGGATAAGCTCCAATTCACAGCCCTCTTGCACATTTTTTTCTTCGGGCGGCTAATTAGCACAGGAGGGGCCAGGATGAGTGCGATTGACGTGACTGCTATTCCGACATTGAGAAGATCATCAGGATCGTCGAATGGGGCCGCAACTATGGCACCTGCCAACAAAGACAACACCATAGCGATCTGGGCACTTTGTTTTCGGTAGCGGACAGATTTTCCGAGGCTCTCCACGAGGAAATCGTGCGAAATGGACAAGCTGAGAACAAACACCATGGTGTCAAGCGTGGACATTACGGACATAAGAATCGCCGCCATTGCCAAGCCAAGCAGTATGCGTGGCGAATAGGCTCTTAGGGCTAACACCAGAGCCCCTCGCGTATCCGCCGTGCTGTCGAACAATCCAGTGGATGCCAAAGCAGGCGCCATCAACAGGAGGCCGCCTACGAGAACAAGCAACGCACCTACCTGTACGCCTCGGCGGGCATCAACCGGCGAACGGGCCGCGTAAATTCTTTGCCACAGGTCCGCAGATACCACCATGTTTAATCCGCCCAGAAAAAAAAAGCCGACAGCCCGGGCAGGATCCATCTGGCCCGTGTGTTCTAGCGCAGAACCCCAGTTGATATTTGGAAAGGATGCCGGAAGAACAATGATAAGAACCAAGCCAAGTGCTGCGTATTGCAGGCAGTCTGTAATAATCACGCTTCGGAATCCACCTACAACTAAGTAACTTGCAACTACCGCAGCAGCAGCAACCACACCGACCCAATGTTCCAGACCAGTCATTGCTTTGAGCAAGAACCCAGCAGCAATTAGCTGCATTGCAATAAAGCCGAGGGTCCAAATTGCAACAACAGCAGTGGAAGTCCATCCCGCGAACCTACCCCATTCGTGCCGGAATAGGTCCGGTAGCGAGTAAAAGCCTTGTTCATCAGCAAGGTTCTTATAGCGAATGGCCACGGGGACCAAAAGGAAGGTTCCAAGTACAATTCCACCAATAATGCAGAGCGACGAGAAGCCAAAGGAGTACGCGAACTGGGAGAAAACCATCATTACCCCACCTCCAAGTACTCCTGCCGCAATCGAAAGGGCCAATTGTATCCATGGAACGCGACGTCCGCCAACGAAGTAATCCTCCTCAGTGGCACCACGAGTCACATACAACCCAATAACGACTACAACGGCAAAGAGTCCGATTGTGAGCAAGTAGTCGTACCACTGCAACTCAAGAGGACCCATTTTATCGACCTCCATGATTAGTTTGGGTGCGTCCTTTTTCTTTAGCCAACTCATCTACTAGGGCTCGTAGCCGCACCTGTGCGTGTTGCAGTATCTCTTGGTCATTGCAGTCATTAACTGCGGCAGGCCCCTCAAAAAGACAACAGCTTCTCGTATCAGTGATGGGCAAACCTCGCCAGAATTCAGGTCGTATGAAAGAAACCTTCATACGAGCTTTCGTTGCACATTCACGGCACGAACTCAGTGAGGCGTATGGTAACGGCGTAAAAATCTGGCCACCGAGAATAAGATTATCCGCCCTTAGGTGAATTCGTTTTGGCAGGCTGTTAAGGACGGCGACTACATCCCAGATGGTAGGTGGTTCATAAAGCCCTGACCTTTGAAAGGCGTCTTGGAGTGTCGACGGCTGCAACGCAATAGGTTCGATCGATACTTCCGAAAAACCAAAGGAAAACGCTTCTTCTATTGAGCGAATTGTATCTGCACGAGCGGTTTCCGGCGAAAGAAGAGGATTCCCAAGGACTATGTAGGCAGTCGTTTGGATTTCATATGCTTGACAGAGTTCAATAGCAATTTGGTAGTTCGAGGTTGGAATATTCCGCTGATAGAGTATTGTCCTGATGAAATCGCGTGATGAATCTAACCCCATTCCGATACGTATTTGCTTACCGCCCAGACGTTCACAGAGTTCGTCAAGTGCGTGTGCGCTAATGAAGTGAGGTAACGACTCAATGACGACTGTCTCGACTGATTCAATCTCGGCAACATATGAAAGAATGCGGTTTCGGGCGGACAGCGGCAGTTCATGCTGATCGAGAAACGAACCCGAGGTGTAAAGGCAAAGAACCTGCGGCGATGCTTTCAGAATTGCACCAAGCGATTGTTCGAAATCAACAACGATGGTATCGGACTCTTCCAGCGCCCCCCAGAGCATGCTGGAAGCGTGACCGCAGACAGCGCAGCCACCCCACGCAGTTCGTGCATACGAGCAACCGCGAGAAGGAATACCAATCACGGCACGGAGCAGGTTGTCGCTCTGGCTCGGTTGATCATTCAAAATCTGGTAGTGCGTCGGCCCATCGTTGATTTTAACATGGATGTCTCGAAGTGCTGCCAGAGTTGCCCGAAGATCGTGAGAAAAACTCGAAACAGCTTTGTCTACCGAATACGGCTTACCCTCCATAGAGAAAGATTCAGTCCTTTGCGTTGTCGAGACAAGCCTCACCCTGCTGTCAGGAATGGTTTGATTGTTAAATTGATTTAGAGATGCTGTACTTATCGATTCGGATGAGGTAACCGGCATGGAAGTTGTTTTCATCTCTTTTTCTCCGATACGAACTCGAACTCGCGCTGATGTGAGTTTATCCACTGCATGGGGAACACATAGGGACGTAATAAACTTATTTGCCAATTAGCGAATATTTTTTAGCTTTTGCTGTCTTCTCGCCTCGAATTAGCGATTTGCCGATAGTCTGTACAGAAATATAATGCAAGGCTCCCTGAGCATCTATTCGTGATTTTCTCGGCATGCAATTCGAATAACATATCCCGCAAGCAAGAATCAAATTTAATAGTTAAGTCCCCTATATTTCTCCCGTCAACTTATAAACTGATGTCCCGCAAGTCCCCCTATCACCCCTCTTAAATTTTCCAGTCATCCTTGATTGTGTTTAAATAGATGGGAAAAACTATATTTCTGTTCAATTCTTTTTTATAAATTTCGTTACAGTGAACACCTAAAGCGCAATAAATTAATGCATTCCTTACTAATTTGATAAGTTTTAGGGTTTTATTCTCTAAGTCATCACGTTTAATTGAATAACATAGATTATCATAAAATAGATCGAGAGCATCATGTCTTTCGTGCCATAATAATTCATCATGCACTTTCAGATATTTATGCGCAATATGGTTTCTTAAATTATTAAGTTCCTTTGCATTAGGCTCAATTGACTCAATAAACCCAGAGTCCTTTTCATAGAAGTCCTTGCTGAGCCAAAACAATCCACGAAATGGCCAATTTTTGGATGAACGGAATTCGTTTCTTAATTCTTTTTTTTTCTTTTTCGATTTATACCAAAATGTTCGGAAAAAGATATTTCGTTCTGGGATATTGAGGTTTAAATAATTATTTAACAAAAATCCAATTTTATCAAGCACAGAATATGCAATTAGAAAGGCTATCTTTACCTTTTCGATGCTTATCCCATAAACAGGATAATCAAGTGTATTATAAAGTAAAACTTTTTTATCCGAAAAATGTACTCTGTCTCTGCTCTTTTTGATTCCTTCAAATAATAAAAACCTTGCAGAAACATACTCCTGTTTAACTTGATTGTATAATCCATAAAGTTGTGGGGGCTCTTTTAATTCTGAAACAATGGGGGGAAGGGTTAGAATATCTGTTGCTGCGATGCTTAGTTCGCCAAGATCATTTAGGGGATTAAGAAAAAGCCTGTTGGCTAACGCCCATGTACGATATTCCTTCTCGATCTTGCTGCGCCCTAAAGAAAAATCTTTTATATTAATCTCACCATAATCTTTTATAATTTTATTAATATGTTTTATAATTGTTGAGAACGAGTTTTTTGCACCTCCTTCTAGTCTACCTTTAAGTGCTTGTTCTAAGCATTTTTTGGCCTCAGACAGAAATACTATTTGGTGCCCTGAGTCGTATAGAACAGAGGAGTAATAATACAAGCCAAAGCCTCGGTTCCCTAAAGCCATCGCAAAATTTGGGTGCCGAGATAGCGCAAAATCCCAAAGTTCAACAGCTTCAGAAAATCTGCCAATATGATTTAAAGCATTTCCAAGATTTGTAGCAATCCTAAAAAACAGGTCCGTTTTCTGATCTCTTGAAGCTCTACTGGGGATTTCGTTAAACGCATATCTTAAATGTATAAGTTCATTTTCCAAGTGTTTGTCTTCCCAAGGCATTGTATCCCTCTCTTTTTGCCTTTGGTTGGACATCCGTAACCCGGAATATGCATTTGCAATAAAATAGTTTACTGTGGCACTGTCTGAATCGTTATTAACATTTTTAAGTAAATCTTTACCGAGAGATATCGATTCAATGAGATTAGACTTAGAATTATCATCAATACTTTTGTCAACAAATTGCCCTAATAGAGAAATGCGTCTCTCAATAGGAATGTTTGAATCACCAATTTTTTCAGTAAAAGAGGGCATATTTCATTTTACTTGATAAGCATAACCCCTGGATAAGTTGCAGGAATGTTTTGTTCTTCCTTACACTACCAGGGGGAAATTCCGGGACGCTATTTCATATATTGACATATCGAATACCATCTATTGTAAAGATAGGAGCGTCCCATAAAGGCTCATCTGTTTTTGTTTACATCAGATTTTTTAATCCTCGAAACTCTTTGGTGATAGAGTCATATCTACATC
>JADFWA010000256.1 GCA_015222855.1 Pseudomonadota bacterium
AGCATGGGAACGAGAAAAAATCGTAACTACTCAGGTTCACGGTTCAGTGGTTAGAAAACGATCAACCTTGAACCCTTGAACCATTTCTTGGTTCCGGCTCGTCCGGTTTAGGGGAGGGGGTAAAGGAAAAAAGGATGCGTTCGGAAAAGAAATCTGGAAATCGGGGACAAACAACAAAAGTGAACTGTTTCAATTGTTCCCATTTCTATATCACCCATGATCCCCAATTTCCCTACGGGTGTGAGGCCATGGGCTTCAAGTCCCTGCAACTGCCGTCCGGCGTCACATTCAGGTGTTCGGAAATAGAGTGCCAGATGTTTACCCCAAAGAAGAAACGACGTGAACGCGTTACGAATAGAAAATGACCATGATACGTTACTGCCGATAGAGGACATTTCCGACCCGCTGCCCCGACAGACCTGATCGGACGGCTCCGGGTACGGATTATCGCCGCTGAGAATCGTTGAGCGTCATTTTTGGGTTGACAAATACAACATAGGGCTATAGTCTGGCACGAATAACAGATCAGGAAACAGCAACTCATTATGATCAAAAACATTATTACCATTATCATACTCGGAATAATTAGGTTTCACGACCAGTGACCTGATAATGGAGTAATGTTTCAAACTTTTGAAAATCAAAAATCCGTTACCAGGTTCACTGGTAGCGGATTTTTTTTATTAAAGGGGGGCGAGTCATCATGGAAACACGGGACGTACTTATCTATGACACTACTTTAAGGGATGGAACACAGGGAGAACAGATCAACTTCTCCGCGGAGGAGAAGCTGCGGATCGCTCAAAGACTGGATGACATGGGCTTTCACTATATCGAAGGCGGATGGCCGGGATCAAATCCGAAAGACATGCGCTTCTTTGAACTGGCGCGGGACATAGAATTTAAAAATGCCCGGCTCGCGGCCTTCGGAAGCACCAGAAAGCCAGGCTCCTCGCCTGAGGACTGTCCAAACATAAAAGCGCTGATTCAGGCGGAGACATCGGCGGTGACGATCTTCGGAAAAACCTGGGACCTCCACGCAACCGAAATTCTGGAAGTATCCCTGGACGAAAATCTCTCAATAATTCAAGAGACCGTTGAGTATCTGAAATCGAAAGGAAAGGAAGTCATCTATGACGCGGAGCACTTCTTCGACGGTTATAAGAATAATCCCCAATATGCACTCAAGACCATACAAACCGCCCTCTCCGCCGGCGCCGATATGATTGTGCTGTGCGATACCAACGGTGGCGCCATCACCGGAGAATTGACTGAGATAATGACTGAAGTCGCGTCACTCATCCCTCCACACCTTTTAGGTATTCACGCTCATAATGATTGCGGGCTTGCGGTTGCCAACTCCCTCTCCGCCGTTGATATGGGGGCAAAAATGGTTCAGGGGACGATAAACGGGTATGGGGAGAGGTGTGGAAACGCCGATCTGATCACTACGATCGGCAACCTCCAGTTGAAGATGAAGAAAAGGTGTTTGCCTGAAACATCCATCAAACAGCTTACCAGTCTCTCGCGTTATGTAAGCGATGTCGCGAATGTTCCTCCCCTCAACTCAAGACCCTTTGTCGGCCGGAGCGCGTTTGCCCACAAAGGCGGTGTTCATGTAAGCGCCATTTCAAAAAATCCCGTGGCATACGAACATATCGAGCCTGAACTTGTGGGAAACCAGCGAAGGGTACTGGTCTCGGACCTTTCCGGAAAGAAAAATATAGAATACAAGGCAAAGGAAATGAATATCTCTCTGGGTGAAGCCGCCTCCATCAGTAAAGATCTTGTCAAGGAGATAAAAAATATGGAGGATGAGGGATACCAGTTTGACGCAGCCGACGGCTCACTCTCATTATTGATAAAAAGAGCTACGGGCGAGTTCAAGGAACCGTTCATACTGGAGTCTTTCCGCGTTATCGACGAAAAAACAGAAAACGAACCATCCAAATCCCAGGCCATGATCAAGATATCGGTCGGAGATGAAGAGGAGATAACCGCCGCGGAGGGGAACGGCCCCGTCAACGCCCTTGACAACGCCCTGAGAAAGGCGCTAAGAAAATTCTACCCTCAAATTGACGAGATGCATCTGGTGGATTTCAAAGTGAGGATACTGGAAGGAAGCGAGGGAACAGCGGCAAAGGTAAGGGCTTTCCTGGAAACAAGGGATGAAAACGAAGTCTGGAGTACCATCGGGGTGTCCACAAACATCATTGAGGCAAGTTGGTATGCCCTTGTAGACAGCGTACAGTACAAGCTGGGTAAAAAAATTTTAGCAAAAAATAAATTGACATTTATATAGTTTTGCTTTAAGATCTCCTCACTTTTACTTTGGAGGATTTTAGGAAGTGACCTGCGGTGTGGAAAGAGGCTTATTAAATTTAAA
>JADFWA010000257.1 GCA_015222855.1 Pseudomonadota bacterium
GATTATTTTCTTATGTTGCTGAATACTTTTCGTTTGATTTCCGGTTCGGGGCCAAAATTGAGTAAAAGTCCTACTTCAATATCGGTGGCTTTAAGATAATTTAACAATTGCGCTTCATGTTCTTTGGCTAATTGTCTTGCCGCCTTTATCTCTATAATTACCTTGTTATCAACAACTATATCGGCGTAGTATTCACCTATAATTTCATTTTCATACAATACCTTGATCGGGTATTGAGAAGCTACGGGAATCCCTTCTTTTTTACATTCTATCATCATTGCCTTTTCGTAAACCTTTTCCAAAAAGCCGTAACCCAGTTTGTTATAAACCATGTAGAAGATTTTAATGATCTTCTCCGTTAGTTCTTTGTATTTAAAATCCTTGGATGTATTCATGGTGATTTTTATGGGACGCAGATTTTCGCAGATAACCGCAGATTTTTTTTGCTTTTTAAATCCTGTAAATCCGCGTTCATCTGCGTCCTAAAAATATCTTTCCTTCTTAAGCGTATCGACAATACGCGCGACAATATCTTCAGCGCTTTGTAAATCCGTTTCAACCACTATTTCCGGATTTCGTGGCTCTTCATACGGGGAGGAGATTCCGGTAAACTCCTTGATCTCCCCGCTAAGAGCTTTTTTGTACAATCCATTGGGATCTCGCCTTTTACATACCTCAAGATCACATTTTACATGGACTTCAAAAAAGCGGTCTGTTGGGAATAGTGATCTGACGGTTGCCCTGTCTTTTTCAAAGGGAGAAATGAAAGTACAGATGACGATACTTCCCGATTCAAAAAAGAGTCTTGCCATCTCTCCAACCCTGCGGATATTCTCCGACCTGTCTTTGTCGGAAAACCCTAAATCCCCGCAGAGACCATGCCGGATATTGTCACCATCAAGAAGCATAGTCTGGCAACCTGCTTCAAAGAGCGCTTTCTCAATGTTTCTGGCGATTGTTGATTTTCCCGATCCCGAATATCCCGTAAGCCACAATACCGCCGCTTTATGACTGTTGCGCAATTCTCTCACTTCGCGGGATATATTCCACCCGCTCCAGATGGTATGGGGTGATTTCTTCTGTGTTACGCTTTTATCTTTTGCGCCTTCAATAACATCGTCGATTGTTCTTGACACGCCCCTTATCATACCTGCAGCAACGGTATTATTTGTCAGAGGATCAATTAAAATAAAGCTTCCAGTGCCGCGATTCACCCTGTAAGTATCAAATAATACGGGTGAGGCTGTCTTGATCTCTACCCTGGCAATATCGTTTAGTGCCAGCGCATCGGTTTTTTCTCTGTGGAGGGTGTTCACATCGATTTTGTAGACAACTCGCGGAATGAAGGCCTTAACATTATTTGTTGTGTGCTTGAGAATATAAGAGTTTCCATTTGACATGGCCTGTTCATCCATCCAGCAGATAATGGCTTCGAAATGATTGCTCACCTGGGGCAGATTGTTTTTGCGAACGATCATATCGCCCCGGCTGATGTCTATTTCATCATTCAGTGTCAGGACAACGGACTGGGGCGGGAAGGCCTCAGACAGTTCACCGTCATGGGTAACAATCGACTTAACGGTTGTAGTCTTGCCTGACGGCAACACAACAATCTCTTCCCCCGGACTGATTGTGCCGGATGTTATTCTCCCTGCAAAACCTCTGAAACCGTGATTCGGCCGGATTACGTACTGAATGGGGAAGCGAAAGTCCAGAAGGTTTCTGTTCGCGGTTACATGAACAGTTTCCAGATAGTGCAGGAGGGTGGCCCCGTCATACCAGGGCATATTGTCACTTTTTTTCGCAACATTATCACCCTTGAGAGCGGAAACAGGGATAAAAACAATATCGTGAATATCCAGCTTTTCGGAGAATTTCTCGTATGACGATACAATGTTTTTGTATACGCATTCGGAGTAATCTACGAGGTCCATTTTATTTACGGCCACAATCAGGTGAGGAATTTGCAGGAGGGAATTAATAATGCCGTGCCGCCTGGACTGTGTAAGCACACCGTTCTCGGCGTCAATGAGGATAATTGCAAGGTCTGCGGTTGATGCGCCCGTAATCATGTTGCGGGTATACTGAACATGGCCCGGCGTATCCGCTATGATAAATTTTCTCTTTGGAGATTCGAAATATCTATAGGCGACATCGATGGTAATCCCCTGCTCCCTTTCAGCGGACAGGCCGTCAAGCAGGAGGGCAAGGTCTACCTCGTCATAACCCTTCCTTTTTGATGTCTTTTCGATAGCGGCATACTGATCTTCGAAGATTGATTTCGTTTCGTATAAAAGCCGGCCGATGAGCGTGGATTTTCCATCATCAACACTGCCGGTTGTTGTAAATCGAAGGAGTGTTTTTTCTCTGCTTTCCATCAAAAATACCCTTCCTTCTTCTTATCTTCCATCGCCGAATCGCTCCCCAGGTCTATCACACGGTTTTCCCGCTCTGATTTTCTGGCGCTTATTACTTCGGTAATAATATCATCAAATGACGTTGCTTCCGACTTTATCGCGCCTGTACAGGGAATACATCCAAGGCTTCGAAAGCGGCACATAACCGTTTCAGTTTCTTCATGTGAAAAATTGGCTTTTGCATCATTTTCAACGGTGGAAAAGGAGGAAACGGGAATTAAAAGCCCGTTGCGTCTTATTACCTCACGTTCCCTGGCAAAGTAGATAGGCACAACGGGTATGTCTTCAAGCTTGATGTACTGCCATATATCCACCTCGGTCCAGTTGCTTAACGGGAAAACACGAACGGATTGTCCTTCGTTTAACCGTGCGTTATAGAGATCCCAGAGTTCCGGACGCTGATTCTTGGGATCCCACTGGCCAAATTCATCACGGAGGGAAAATACACGCTCCTTGGCACGTGATTTTTCTTCTTCTCTCCTGGCGCCTCCGAATGCGGCGTCAAACTCATGTTTCTTTATGGCGTCAAGCAGGCCCTGGGTCTTCAAATATCCACAACATTTATCTGTTCCAAGTTTTAAGGGATGACATTCTTTAGTGATCCATTCCTCATTATGTTCAACAATGAGCTTTGCGCCGATTTCTTCACAGAATCTGTCACGGAATTCATACATCTCCGGGAATTTATATCCTGTATCGATATGCATAAGCGGAAAGGGAAACTTTCCGGGATAGAAGGCTTTCTGGGCCAGACGGAGCATGACACTGGAATCTTTTCCGACGGAATAAAGCATGACAGGATTTTTAAACTCAGCCACTACTTCCCGTATGATATGGATGGATTCTGATTCAAGCTGTTTAAGGTATGAGAGAGTGTATGAGTTCATGGTAATTACAAATTATAGATTGGTAACGTTCGAAAGTGTTGGCGTGTCACAATTTGACGGTTTCGTAATAAGTCATGACATGAAACGCACAGCTACAATACGTTAAGGATATCGTTCTCCTTAAGGTGACGAGCGATATTGTGGTAGTGCTTACCGTATGTAAAGTATATCTGACGTTCCACATACTCTATATCCTGCATTTCCCAGCCGTTGCGACAGCACAAACTATGATAATCGTGCATATAGCAATGCGTATTTCTCGTAACTTTGTCCACCAGCGATCCTCGTTCGCACCAAGAAATCACCACGACCTTACGGCTGATTCTGGCAAGTTCCGATATTACACTCTCTATTTCTTCGGGTCGTTGGTGGAGCAGTACAGATACCGCAACAACTATGTCGAACTCTTCGTCTACAAACGGCGTTACATCTACCTCCGGACAGAGGTAAAATTCAGCTCGCAATCCGAGCCGATTGGCCGCGCTTCTTGATTTCTCCAAATAGGTGGGGGAGACATCGCAAATGGTTAGCTCCCTGATATCGGCATATTCTGAGAATAGCCGCCCAACCCCAGCACCAAACTCGAGAAGTCTGCACGGCTTGTACTTGTGGATCATTCTGCGAAGGAATTCTCTGTGGCTCACTGTCATCACAGAGTTAGCGGAATTCGGCGAAGGAAGTACCTTCGCTCTATACTCCCAGTAACATTTTGTATCGTACATGCCTTACCTTTCACTTGTAATTTTATAGCTTCTTTAACGTTTCCTTCTTGGTCAATATCGCCCCTCTGGAATAGTTAATATCGTAACTCCAGTACGTTCTGCCCGCATTTCTTATCATCTTCTTCAGTATTGGCCCTGTGCTGAGCCCCATGCTCCGCTGGTACTTCGTAATCCAAATAGTTATATGCGAAGACATCTTTAACGGGACAATATTTTTTCACTGCCTCCTTAATTTCTTCTATTTTTGGATACTTTGATTCGATGTTCTGGTTGCTCGTTTCAAGCATGTTTGTGGAAGGTTCAAGTCCTATGAATTCGCTCATATCTTTGATTACCCACTCCATATCTGAAGTTAGCAATTCGTAAGTGTAAATCTTGATTTTGTTCCTCAAACTCCAGATCAGATTTGCATAGAAATTCCAAATCTGAGCTTGCCGCTCAATCTTATCATCGCTTGTAAACTTGAATCTTTGCCAGCGAGGGTGCATATCTTCATCGGCCACATGTGCCTCTGGAATAATATTGGCCTTTTCACTGTTCCAACTAGCGATGGTATAAACGGGGTCTCGCACTATCGCTATTACTTTGTAACCATAATCAAGGATTTTCTGTATCTGATTCAGATAAGGAATATTTATCTTCGATCCTATAACAGCGTTTTCATCCACGTCTTGGACAATTCTCTCCTGCACATTTGCACCGCTTCCCTGAGTATCGGTGGCCAGGTTACCTGAACTGTCATAGCGATTGGGTATAGACTCTCCTGCAATAAGTCGACGCCGGATTTCAGCAAATGCTGAAGGAAGCGAATTGACATCGTAAAGAATCTCATTTAAGCACACGGCATTGTCTATGTCGTTTAATAATGCAGAGAACAGGCTTGTACCACTTCTGGGTATTCCAGTAACGATCACAGTCTTCTCTGGCCGGTGGTATCTTGCAAGGGCAGTGGGTATGTTCCATTGCTTATGTGCCTCGTTGCGGCATCGTCGTTCCGAAAAAGTAGCTTCACTGGAAATCCCATCCGCCATTTCCTTGAGAAGCGCTTCGATTTTCTCCAGTTGGGACTGTAAAGAGTACCTTTTCTCAACGAACTGCCGGTATTTCAGAGAGTCGTAGCTTTGCCTGTCAAAAATCAATCGAATGAGTTCGTCCGTACATCCAAATACGCAATCCGCTGGCCACATTTCTTCCGCGCTGGGAAAAGCATGGATAAGGGGGCGGTAACCCATAGCCATAGCTTCAGCGATCGAGTAACCAAATGACTCGAATGGACTCGTCGTAAGGAGGTAGTTTATATCATTTGTCTCGAACCATTTTGCAACGTCGTCAACGTGCCCAAAGAACCTAATGTTGTTTGTCAATCCTAACTTGGGAACAATACTCTTCATATAGTACTTGTAACGGAGTTCCTGAATCCGTCCCGCGATTTTGAGTGTGTATCTAACATCAATCTGCATGAGTCGGCTCAGAACCTCTATCCACATGACAGGATTCTTCTTATGATCGATACTACCCACCACTCCAATATTGAATCCTGGCTTCCGCTCCTTAAATGGGTAGTTCCTCAAGTTCACGCCATTGGGGATCACGATTGATTCTGTCATGTGAGAAATTGAAGGACAAAGCTCCAAGGCAATTTTCAGGA
>JADFWA010000258.1 GCA_015222855.1 Pseudomonadota bacterium
ATGTTATCCAGGTGCTCTCTTTTACCTGTCAGGCGCCACATAAGCAGCGCCCCTTCATTTACGGCGAATATTTCTCCGAAAAGACGTTTTAAATCGGCATTGGATGAAATTTCGTTGAGCCGAACGGATTTCATAAAAAGCGGCTTTAATATCTCAAACCATCCGTCTATTATTTCATTGAATTTTGCCGATAGCGCTTCATCGCCTGGATCTACCTGAAAACCCAGATTGGCGATTGGACAACCCATAAAAAACTCGTTGGTTACGGCGTTCTTTTTAATCAGTCTTGTCCATTTCTTAAAAAATTCCGTTGTGCTTTTGCATTTTGCAGACATTTTCCGTAATACTTCTGACAGGGATGCGTCATACTCTTCCAAACATGATAGGATCAGCTGCTTTTTTGACGGGAAATGCTGGTAAAAACTGGCCTTGGCCACCTTCGATTCTGCTATAATCTGGTTTATGCCGGTATTCTTAATACCCTGACGGTAAAACAGGCGGGTTGAGGTATTTAATATCCTGTCTCGAACCGGAATCTTGTTCATAACAGCGTACAATAATTCTATCAGATTGCCGGCACATAGAAAAGGATTGACGCTGCCCGCTGACCGGACAGGAAAGCGGTCTTGATTTCCTTTATGTTTCAGAATATTGTAATGCGGACTTTTGGATACCTGCGATAGATAAAATAATCCGGGAAGCGATTGGATTAGTAATAATGCAAGATATAAATGAGTTGAAAGCCGTCGAATTGTTAAAAAAGTACGCCCGGGATCTAAATAGTCTGAACAAAGTTCTTGCCCATTCAAGAAAGGTTCAGGAAATTGCGCTTAGGCATGCCGTTGAAATTCCCGGCGCCGATGTCAATTTTATCAGGTCTGCAGCGCTGCTCCACGATATCGGAAGGCTGGTGTGCAGCGTTTCGCTCAGGCATGGAATTGAAGGGGCAGAGATAGTAAGGATCGAAGGGATCGATGAAAGATATGCATTGGTCTGTGAACGACATCTCGGATCGGGGATAAACAGGGAAGATATAAGAGAGCAGCGAATGGATTTGCCGGATAAAGACTATATGCCTGTAACCATCGAAGAGAAGATTATCACCGACGCGGATAACCTGACCTTTGGCAGCAGGGAAGGAACAATGGTCGAGGTTCTCAATCGTTTTCAAAAAGAACTCGGTAAAAAGGGCGTCGAAAGAGCAAAGCGGCTTCATGAAGAAATAATTGAGATGATGGATACGCCGGCAAGGTGATACTAATGCTTCCGGAGTTTTTTTCGCCTTAGAAGTCGTTTCAGAAGCAGGGCGGCAAGGTATATCAGACCCGCGAATACGATGATCGTCGGGCCGGTTGGAGAATCGTAGACATAGCTGAATCCCAATCCGGCGGTTGTGAAAACCATACACAGAAACGCAGAGAAGAGCATCATCTGCCAGAGCTTCTTTGAGAACAAGCTGCTGACGGCGGCGGGAAGGGTCAGCAGGGCGATTACCATAACGATTCCGACAATAGTCACCATCAGGACTACGGTAAATGCGGTGAGCAGGAGGATCAACATGTAATACAATCCGGTTTTCAGGCCCCGGACCCTGGCAAACTCTTCGTCGAAGGAAACCGCCTGGAACTGGTTGTAGAGGAGGATGCCGGCTGTCACAACCACGGCATCGAGAAGACCGATCATGATAAGATCAACCTTTGAGATAATCAGGATATTCCCAAAGAGATAGCTCATCGGATCGACATAGCCCGGGGTCTTTGCCAGGAACAGGATTCCTGTAGCCATACCGATAGCCCAGATGGCGCCGATCACGGTATCTTCCCGCTGGCGCGCGTATATGCTGGCCGCCCCGATGATGAGAGCGGAAAGAATGGCTGTAATCATGGCGCCCAGGAGTGGTGTAAACCACATTATTTCGTACCTGGCTTGCAGAAAGAGGGCCAGACCGATTCCCGACAGAACGGAATGTGAGATTGCGCCGGCTATGTAACTGATCTTTCTTACTACAACATAAGAACCGATAACACC
>JADFWA010000259.1 GCA_015222855.1 Pseudomonadota bacterium
CTCAATTTCGTTCGAGTTCAAGGAAGGCGAAAATTTTAACCGCAGGAATACATTGAGTATTTTGAGGATTGAAATTTGAGCCTAACGCCGAAATCGAACGAAAGGGGGTATTTTGCAAAGGTCTCTGGATGGGCACTAGTTAGTACCTGAGGTGCAGGTTATATGAACATTACAGATATGCTCAAAAAAGAATTTGTAATCGAGGACTTAAAATCGAAGGCCAGGCGGGAGGTTCTTGCCGAATTGTCGGGGATGTTTTCACGGGGTAATATCGAAGTTGATTATGACGCGATGGTTGAGGTATTGCTTGAAAGGGAAAAGCTGGGGAGTACCGGCATAGGTGACGGAATCGCGATACCCCACGGAAAACTCGCCGGTCTTGAAAACCTTATAGTTTCCTTTGGAAGAAGTAAAGATGGAATAAATTTCGACTCAATGGACGGCAAACCTGTCCATATTTTCTTTTTATTGATGGCGCCGGAGAATTCGGCTGGACAGCACCTGAAAGCGCTGGCAAAAATATCGCGCATGCTTAAAGACGGTTCCTTCAGAACAGAACTCATGGAAGCAGAGTCAACAGAGGTTTTATACAGGGTAATTGCGGAAAAGGATAAAGCGTGTTAAAAGCTGTTGACGAAAAGATGATTTGTCCCACCTATTAAGAAACTCTTCGCCACAAAGGCACGAAGTTACTAAGATTATAATATTTTCCTTTGTGCCTTGGTGACTTAGTGGCTAAATATCCAGGAAGCAAGCGTTCAGTATTAAAATAACAAAAAATATGTAAACCTTTCAGCAAAGAATAAATTCGAACACCGTTATTCGTAATTCGAATATCGAAAATCGGAAAACGATTTGCGAATAACGATTTACGTTTTGCGAATTAATAAATCCATGAAGGACTTGCGTGTTGTAATAATAACAGGGCTTTCCGGTTCAGGCAAGAGTACGGTGCTCCGGTCGCTGGAAGATATAGGGTTTTTCTGCGTGGATAACCTGCCCGTTGTTCTCCTCCCCAAGTTTCTGGAAATACAGGCCGGCTCTTCGAGCGAGATATCCAAGGTAGCCTTGGTTATGGATTTGAGGGAGAAATCCTTTCTGGGGAAATATACAAAAATATTCTCCCGGCTGAAAGAGAAGGGATACGGGATTGAGATATTGTTCCTTGATGCAAGTGATGATGCCCTTTTACGCAGGTTCAGCGAAACAAGAAGGGTGCACCCACTTTCCGAAATGGGCACCGTCATGGATGGTGTAAATCTGGAAAGGGAAAAGTTATCCGCGCTGAAAGAGATGGCGGATAAGGTTATCGAAACTTCGTCCTATAATGTCCATCAGTTAAAGGAGTTTATTCAGAAATATTACCTCTCTCCTTTTACCGTTAAGAGGCTTGTGATTAATCTGACCTCATTCGGATATCGTTACGGGCTGCCTCCCGATGCGGATATTGTTTTGGATGTTAGATTCCTCCCCAACCCTTATTTTGTGGAAGATCTAAAAAATTTCAATGGTAATAACAATAAAGTTAAAAATTATGTCCTGGGATGGAAAGAGAGCAAGACATTTCTTCGAAGATTATTCAGGTTAATGGAGTATCTAATGCCTCTCTATGAAAAGGAAGGGAAGGCAAACATCAATATCGCTCTTGGATGCACCGGTGGAAAACATAGATCCGTTGTGATGCTGAACCGGTTGGGGAAGTATTTTTCAGGTAAGGATTATCCGGTAAATATAAAACACAGGGATATTGAAAGAAGTTGAGTTGGTTTCATTAGTTTGATTGGTTTTATTAGTTTTAACCAATGTAACTAATTGAACTAACCAACTAACTAATCAATTAACGAGTTTTGTAGTTTGAAACTGCCGCCAGTTTTCCCTCCACATTATCTTTTATCCAGTGAGGGTCCCACCATTCCCGGGGATCCACAAATCTGCCCCCAACCAGTATGCTGAAATGCAGGTGATCTCCCCCGGCGAGGCCTGACGTGTCACTATGTCCTATCAATTCACCTTTTGCCACCGTCTGTCCTTCCTTGACCTTTATCATTCCCAGATGGGCGTAAAGACTGAACAGGCCAAGACCGTGGTCTATTATTACAGTATCGCCGTAAATCCCGATATAACCGGCAAAAACCACCTTTCCACTGTTCGATGCCTCGATAGGAGCGTTCTTCACAGAAGCAAGGTCTATCCCCATGTGGATACTCTTGCTTACTGCATTGCCTTTATAATAATAGGTTCTCCTGTCTCCGAACCCGGCTGTTGTGGCGGCATTTTTCATTCTGAGGAAGGGGCCCTGCCAGAGCTGCTTCTCCTCTGATTTTTTACAGATCGACTGAATTGTATCGAAATTATCTTCCCGTGTTTGCTTGTTTACATGTTGAAAAGCCTTCAACAGCGTCATTTCACGTAAGTCGGCGTTTTGCCGTTGAAACTCAGGCATTTTCCGTTCCAGAAAGCTGTCGGTAATCTTTATGGTATCGGCTCTAAATTTTTTGTTTCTCACGTAGCATGGAATGGTGGTTAATGATTCATTTCCGGCCCTGTCACTGACAACGATTCCTATCCTGGCGCTTTCCCTCTTTGTATCAACGGGAAGCGCAAAGTAGGCTATGTAGCAGGGTTTGCCGCCAATGGTGATCGGATATGCCGTGGAAAAATCATCTCCGACGTTAACACCGCTTTTGACAACCTCTTCAGATACATTATAAATGGTAACGCATGAACCGCCTGGATTGATATTATGAGCGGAACTCAGCAGGTAAATCCTTGGCAGGGTTATATCTATGATCACCTTGATATTAAGGGTGGCGCTGTTTTTACGAAGTGAATGGTCAACCGCCGATATACTGATCCGGGCCTCTCCATCGCGCAGCTTCAGGTTTTTGGGATTTACTTCGATACTGAAGGTCTCTTCTTTTATTCCCTTTACGGGATAATCTTCAGAATAAAGGACGTGCTCTTTCCCATCCTGGGAGATTGTTACCAGGATTTCCCTGAGGCCCCTCTTTTTGTCTGTGGCGGTAATATCAATTATTTTTTCCCTGCCGATTATATCGATGGTTTCACTCAATTTCAGGACAGGCTTTTCACCCTCATAATATGTGCTGAAAAACCAGAAACATCCGCCGACCAAAAGCATTCCAAGCAGAATAATCAGGTATTGTGTAAATTTGTTTATCGAATGTTTTTTCTTATGAGTTATCTCCACGGTTTCTCCTTATTGGTTTACAGGGATCAGGGGTCAGCAGTCAGGTTAGGAATTTCACTGGTTTCCCTTACTAATAATTATTCATATATTTTGCAAGCTCAAATATCCCCAAAATAGACATTGACCCTTCCAACACAGTAGGATAGGCGTCCCGCCTGTCCATAATGGTGAATTGCTTAGACAGCCGAGACGGCTGTCCTACGGGATGGGTAGGACAGTCTTTATTCTCAATGTCTATTTTAGGGAATATGGGTGGCATGGGCAAACCATGTGCCGGACTTTGATCCGGTATTGTTTGTCCGTGATCCTTAACTTCTTGACCTTGTATATTAGAATTGTTATATCTAATCGCAAAGGTGCGGGGCTAAAGGCAAAGGGCTAAAGGTTCAGGTGTATGGAAAAATTGACAGCCATATTTATATCCTCATTTGTCATCGCCATGTCAGGCGCGATGATGCCCGGACCTGTACTGACGGTAACCATTAGTGAAAGTACAAGAAGGGGTTTTATGGCCGGTCCTATGATAGTTCTTGGCCATGGTATCCTCGAAGTATCCCTGCTTGTGCTCCTTGTTCTGGGTTTTGCAGATTTGATCAATAATCCCAAGTTCCTGGGAGTCGTCGGAATAGCGGGTGGCATCGTTCTGCTCTGGTTATCCTTCGGCATGTTGAAAGGAATAAGACAACTGAGACTTGACCTTACCCCAGGAAAAAACGCCTGGGGAGGTCCTGTAATAGCAGGCATCCTGACCAGCCTGGCAAACCCGTATTGGATAATATGGTGGGCAACGATCGGGCTCGGCTATGTTATTATTTCGATGAAATTTGGTTTTATCGGTTTGGCAGTTTTCTTTACAGGGCACATACTGGCAGATCTTATGTGGTACAGTATCATATCGCTGCTCGTTTCACGGGGGAAGAAATATATAAGCGCCAAAATATACCGGGGAGTTATCGGTACCTGCGCCGTTGCGCTTATCTTTTTCGGTATATATTTTGGGGTGTCGGGAATAAAGTGTTTTATATGAACGGCTAAAGGCATAAGGCTAAGGGCTAAAAGGTTTCTTCCCTTTGCCTTTTGCCCTGTGCCTTGCGCCTCTTATATAAAGGAGACATAAGATGCTGAAGGGTAAAAAAATCGTTCTCGGAATAACGGGGGGAATTGCCGCTTATAAATCCGCGGAGCTGACAAGAGAGTTTGTAAAAAGGGGCGCCGATGTAAAGGTTATCATGACCGGAAACGCGACAGAATTCATAGCTCCCCTCACACTGCAAACCCTTTCGGGGAATCCCGTTTATATGGATATGTTTTTGCCGGCAGATAAGTCGGAAATAAGCCACATATCTCTCGCCGATGAAGCGGATATATTGATTATCGCTCCCGCAACCGCCAATATCATCGGGAAGATCGCATCCGGCCTGGCGGATGACCTGCTTTCAACGACCGTTATGGCCACAAATGCCCCTGTTCTTATCTGTCCCGCCATGAATACAAATATGTACACCAATGATATCGTGAAGCAGAACATAAGTAAACTGGCCTCAAAAAACTATTTCTTTATTGAACCAGGTCATGGTGAACTGGCCTGCGGGACAGAAGGACCCGGAAGGCTCCCTCCACTGGAAGATATAGTGGAAGAAGTTGAGTCGATTCTGACGAAAAGCGATTTGGCCGGTGAGAAGATACTGATCACTGCAGGACCTACACAGGAACCGTTTGACCCGGTAAGGTATATAACCAATTATTCTTCAGGAAAAATGGGTTATGCCCTGGCAACAATGGCGAGGAGAAGAGGGGCTGAGGTTACGTTGATCAGCGGTCCTACGTCACTGCCGGAACCCTTCGGCGTAAAATTTCTCCAGGTGTCGAGTACCATAGAGATGAGAAATGCGGTAATGAACAATATGGAGGATTCAACGATCATCATAAAGGCGGCGGCTGTGGCCGACTTTCGTCCTGCTGCTATCTCCGATGATAAAATAAAGAAGGGAGATGGTTCACTGAGTGTCCGTCTTGAGAGAAACCCCGATATCATATCAGAGGTTGGAAAGATGAAGGGGGATCGTATCCTGGTCGGGTTTGCCGTAGAGACGGAGAACCTTATTGAAAATGCCCGTGGCAAGATGACTGAAAAGAATATGGATATCATAGTGGCAAACGACGTAACCCAGGATGGCGCCGGATTCCGGACTGACACAAACATAGTAAAAATTCTCGACAGGAAAGGGGGGGTAGAGGAAGTGCCCCTTCTGGATAAAATAGAGGTGGCAGAGAGGATACTGGACAGGATTAAGGCGATGAAAGATAAAGGGCTAAAACAAAAGTCTGAAGGTTGAATTATTCGCTAACCCGCAGTAGGGTGGCATTTTACATGCCACCGTTTTCGGTCGGGTGTAAAACCCGACCCTACAAAGTTCCGGCTTGTCCGTGCCGTAATAAACCTATGGATTCAAGACAGAACACGAAAGAGGAACTTCGCAGCATCGTGAGAGGTCTTAAAGGCCACATTATCGCCGGAATGGATTCTCCGGGGGGGCTGTCTAACCTTTACATGAAGGGTGGAGACCTTTCAGTAGATGCAGACAATAAACCGGTAACCCTCGAAGATATAAGAGAGGAACTTGGAGATTGCCGGAGATGCCCTCTGCATCAAGCAAGGAAAAATCTCGTCTTTGGCGAGGGAAGTCCGAGGGCGAATCTTGTATTTGTAGGTGAGGCTCCGGGTGGAGATGAAGACATTCAGGGAAGGCCCTTTGTCGGTCGCGCGGGACAGCTTCTTACAAAGATCATCAAAGCCATGGGTTTGACGAGGGAGGAGGTCTATATATGCAACATACTGAAATGCCGCCCCCC
>JADFWA010000260.1 GCA_015222855.1 Pseudomonadota bacterium
CTATGTAAGACCGGACCCCCAGTGACAAACCACCGCCTACCAGCTCAGGATGTCTTCCAAACTCGATCCCCATCCAGCCTTCCCTATTTGCCAAGAAAATTGGTGGTATGGGTACAGAGATTGATGTGCACTTTAATTTTATAGAATTCCGAGACCACCAAGCCAACCGGCGAATGGAAGCATTTCTTGGATCGATTGGGTACAATTTTGTCTGAATCTCAATCGTGGTTGACAATTAAGAAATGGTGTCATATTATTAATAAGTAAGAAAAAACGAAAAAAAGAGGTAAAAAATGGAATCTGTTATGACAAGAAAGGGGCAGGTGGTCGTCCCTGTGGCATTAAGAAGGAAATACGGCATAGCTGCTGGCACAAGAGTAGTCTGGATAGATACCGGAACTGTCATAAAGCTAATTCCGATACCAAAAGATCCTGTGGCGGCCTTGCGGGGTTGTTCTGAGGAGGAAGATCTTACTATGAGCCTGTTGCGCGACAGAAAGGAGGACAAAAAGCTTGAAGGGTAAACTCTTTTTACCAGATACATCAGCAATCCTTACGATGATGGATAACGAGGGAGGGGCTGATGTGGTAGAAGGTATTTTGCGAACAAGAGAAATCCTTTTGCCTGCTGTTGTGCTGTTTGAGGTCTATTACAAGACTATCCAGAATAGGGGAATGGAAGTTGCTGAATTGAGGTATGCCACTTTGAAGAGTATCAAGGCAAAGCACATCGCAGAACTGACTGAACCGGTTTTGTTAAAGGGGGGGCAATTCAAGGCGGAGTATCAGATATCTCTTGCAGATTCTATCATTGCAGCCTATGCGTTTCTTTACGACGCAACCCTCGTTCACAAGAACCCTGAATTTGAAGTCCTTACTATGGTTGATCAAGTAAAGCTGCCATATAAACCGAAACCATCATGATGTTGTAGTATACTAAACTATAACATCCTTTCTCTGCGGCCTCAACCTCTTTGCGGTGAGATATTACCATATGAAAATACTGACTGTTTCAGATCGGGTTGAAAGAATACTTTATGATCGGTTTGATGCCGGGCGTTTTCCTGGGGTGGACCTGATCCTTTCGTGTGGCGATCTCCCACCGGAATACCTTTCTTTTCTCGCTGCTGCGTTCAATGTTCCTCTCTATTATGTACTCGGGAATCATGATATACGATATGATTTAAAGCCGCCGGATGGGTGTATTGATCTGCATGCCAAATTGGTTAAATTCCAGGGTATCAATATCCTGGGACTGGAGGGATCAATTTGGTATAACGGGGGTCCGCATCAGTATACTGAAGGCCAGATGCGAAAAACTATTAGAGGCCTTCGGTCAAGAATTTGGAGGCAGAAAGGGGTGGATATTATTATTACACATGCACCTCCACGACATATCCACGATGCAGAAGATCAATGTCACAAAGGGTTTGAGGTTTATCAGTGGCTTATTGACCATTACTCCCCAGGCTATTTTATCCATGGACATATTCACGTTAATTTTACTGACCCCTCTCAGCGCATAAGCATTGTAAAAGAAACGAAAGTAATTAACACTTATGGGTATCACCTTTTTGAGATCGACGATGACCAGATTGCTAAATAAACTTTTAACCTCCTTGAAGAACCGCCGCGACTTAGAACAGGTGAAATCTTTCAAGGAGAGTCAGAAAAATGAAGAGGCGTTTGACACTGTTGATCGTGGGATCTGTTCAGTGCCGGTTAACCAGATTGTGGGAAGTGTGGGCCGGTACCATGACTTTGACGGCAAATTCAGATTAAAGCAACACGTTCCTTCGGACAGGCTTCAGAATATTAGAAAGGCTATGCGGGAAGGTAAGCCTCTGCCGCGTATTAAACTATTCAAGATAAAGGATGAATACTATGTTTTAGATGGCAATCATCGCGTTTCAGCGGCAAAGGAATTTGGTTACCAGGACATCGACGCTAACATCGTCGAATTTATCCCATCAAAAAATACCCTTGAAAATATACTATATCGCGAGAAGTCGGGATTTAGTGATAAGACAGGGCTGCCTTATTCAATAGAGCTGACAGAGGTGGGACAATATGCCCATCTGATTAAGCAGATATTAAAACATCAGGACTTCTTGCAGCAAACAGCAGAGGACTCCGTTTCATTTGAAAGCGCCACTTTGGACTGGTATGAAACGATATATTGTCCCTTAACCGCAATTATTGAGAAGGCGCGACTTATTGAGTCCTTTCCTAACCGGAAAATTGCGGACCTTTATACATATATTACTTTTCAACAATGGGAAAGGAGATCGGTACGAAAATACGGGAGCGGGATTAATCAACTGATTTCTGAAAACATGGAGGATTTTCGAAAAAAAATGTCAAACAAAAAGGAATTTGAATACCCGGAAATGCGGCGGGAGATAACTGCCTTTATCCTAATGAATGTTGCGGGGAAAAAAGAGGATCGAATACTCGAAAAATTGTATGTATTGGAGGAAGTGAGGGAGATCCATTCCGTTCACGGTGATGTGGATGTCCTTGTAAAAATCGTTTTAACACGGGATTTGGTATCTTCGGATGCGGAAATCATTGGGAATTTTGTCCATAATAAGGTGAGACAGCTCCCGGGAGTGGTAAGCACTCAAACCCTAATTCCCGGTTTCTCGAAGATTAAAGAAAAAATAAATCCCTGATTCGAAATTCTAAGGGAGGAAAGGCAATTTGCCGGTAAGGAGTTATAGAGTTGTCTGGCAAAATATCTCATGTCAAGGGCTGAACACATTTCCTGAATTTAAC